>DATMUQ010000105.1:0-2216 GCA_035563795.1 Terriglobales bacterium
AATGCTGTGGCTGCAGAAGCACGAGCCGGCGGTCTTTGCTGGCCTCCACAAGCTGCTTCTGCCCAAAGACTATCTGCGCCTCAAACTGACCGGTGATTACGCCACCGATTGCTGCGATGCCGCCGGCGCCCTGCTGCTGGATGAAGCTGCACGGCAATGGTCGCCGGTGCTCTCCGCGGCCTGCGGTCTGCGGCTCGAACAATTGCCGCATCTCGCGGAAGGATCCGAACCGACCGGCATCTTGCGTGCCGAGCTTGCCGCGGCTTGGGGGCTTGCCGGCAAACGCATTGTCGTCGCGGCCGGGGCCGGTGATGCGGCAGCGGGCGCCATCGGTATCGGTGCGATCGGCGGCGCGGCGGATGATGCCTATATCGCGCTCGGTACAGCAGCACAGGTCTTCGCCGCCATGCCGACCTATCGTCCGGCGCCGACCAGCTTGCTGCAATGCTATGCGCATGCGCTGCCGGCACGCTGGTTCCAGGCGGGTGCTGTTCTGAACGGCGCCAGCTGTGTCGGCTGGGCAGCGCGGCTCCTGGGCTGTGATGATATCGCCGCGCTGCTGCAACGAACGGAAGCGGCCTATCGCGGACCGGGCGATCTCTTGTTCCTGCCTTATCTGGTTGGTGAGCGCCTGCCGCATAACGATCCCCAGGCGCGCGGCGTTCTTTTCGGTCTCGATCCGGAGACCAGCCAGACGACGGTCATGCAGGCCGTGCTGGAAGGTGTGGCCTTCACCTTGCAGACGGCACATCGCGTCCTCGCAGAGGCCGGCACACCCATCACCCAGGCAGCAGTCGTCGGAGGCGGAGCGCAAAGCGGGTTCTGGACCAGGCTGATCGCCGATATCCTCGGCATCGAGCTTGTCCGCTTCGTCGATGGCGAGACCGGCCCGGCTTTCGGTGCCGCCCGGTTGGCGCGGCTGGCTGCGACGGGCGAGGCGATCGCGGATATTTGCCGCAAGCCGGAGATCCTCGACGTCACGCAGCCTGACCCCGGGCGACACGCGCAATATCGTCCGCAGCTGGAGCGCTTTGATGCGCTCTATCGCGCTTTGAAGCCGGAATTCCAGCGCGCCGCGGTTTTGCCGGGTTGAGCGCCGCGATAATTGCTGCTGCACGAGCGGGACATACACGTATGCGTTTTACGTTTACGCAGATGTGTGTTTGTTGGAATTGTTTGAATATAATGTAATTATATCAATATATTAAACTGAAATTTGCGAACTTTTTTCTTGACGTAAAACGCATAATACGTTATACCTTTCCTCAGAATGATCTTGTTCATCACGCGTCGAGGGAGGCCGTATGACAATCGATTTCACGTCACTGGATTCCATCCTCACAGCGATCGCTTTGGCTCTCGGCATTCTGGTGAGCCTGAAGGCCTTGCTGAAGTAACCGACACAGAAGCCTCCGCCAGCCAGTTGGCGGAGGCTTCATGTTGTCCGGTTCGCCGCGCTGATTGTCAGTAATCTTCCAGGGGGCAGTCGCAGAACAGCTTGGGGCCATCGGCGGTGATCAGCACCGGCTGCTCAAGTTTGACACCTTCTCTGCCGCCGACGGCGCCGATATAGCTTTCGACGCAGACCACCATGTTCGCTTCGAAGACGCCGTCATACATGCCATAGGCCTCGTCCTCCTGATACCAGATCAGGGGATATTCGACGCCGAGCCCGACGCCATGGGCGATATCGGCATAGCGATTGGCGATGAAAGCCTCTGGTACTGGCCAGGATTTAGCCGACATTTCGCGGAAGCTCATGCCCGGACGCAGCAGGGCGATATTGTGATCGAGTTGCTGGCGGGCGAGGTTATAGATCCGCTTCTGTTCATCGGTCGGCTGGCGCTCGCCGATTACCCAGCTGCGCGAGATATCCGTATAGAAACCCCAGCGGCCGATGAGATCGGTGTCGAAGGAGAGCAGGTCGCCTGCCTGCATGACGCGGTCGGCGGTTTCCTGGAACCAGGGGTTGGTGCGTGGCCCGGAACTGAGCAGCCGGGTTTCCGGATATTCGCCGCCACGGGTGATGGCTTCCTGCAGCAACAGGCCGAGCGCGGCACTCTCGGTCATGCCGGGCTGGGTCTTCTGGCGCAGGACGGCGATGGAATCCGCGCAAGCCTGGAAGGAAATGGTCAGCGCCTTGATCTCTGCCGTCGATTTGATCGCGCGGGCCCGTTCCATCAACGGCTTGCCGTCGGCAATCTCCAGTTGATGCC
>DATMUQ010000106.1:0-4487 GCA_035563795.1 Terriglobales bacterium
CATTTCCTGGCCGGTCGGCATGGCGCCGAAGATTTCGGCGACGGGGGTCTGATAGAGGCTGAACTGGCCGGCCGAACCGGGCCCTGCCACTTCCAATACGGCGCCGCCATTCTCCACGTATTTGACGATGTTGTGGAAGTACTCATCCGGCAGGATGTTGAGATGCTGGAAACGGTCGAAGATGATGAGGTCGAAATCCTTCAGCTTCAGCCGGAACAGGTCCTCGATCGGAAAGGCGATCAGGGCGAGTTCATTGATCGGCGTCGCGTCGCTCTTGGAGGGCGGCCGCAGAATCGTGAAGTGAATGAGGTTCACCGCCGGATCGGATTTCAGCAGGTTGCGCCAGGTGCGCTCGCCAGGCGAAGGCTCGCCCGAGACCAGCAGCACCTTGAGGCTGTCGCGGATGCCATTGACGGTGATGACGGCGGAATTATTGATCGGCGTCAGTTCGTGCGGACCATCGGCGACATTGAATTCGAAGACATTCGGTCCGCCATGGGCGACCGGCAGCTGCACGGTCGTCTCGCTGCCGAGCAGCAGGTCGATATCGGGAAGATCGGTGCCGTCGCGCCGGATATGCAGCCGCGCGGTGCTGGTGCCGTCGGGCTTGCTGCCGAGATCGTCGGCGCGCAATTTGACGGCGACGTTCTTGCCGACAATGCCGAAGGTCGGCGTCTCGGTCAGCAGCAGGCGGCGATCGATGGCATCGGGGTCACCGGTCATCAGCAGATGCACGGGGGCGGTGACATTGGGGTCCTTGCCGTCAGGGGGAGCATCATGGATCTGCCCGTCACTGACGACGATGGTGCCGGCCAGGCGCCGCGGCGGCAGGTCGGCCAGCGCCCGATGCATCGCCTCGACGAGTTCGGTGCCCTTGTCGGCGGGATCGGTACCACCGGTGGATTCGACGACCCGGAGATCGAGAGCCGGCAGGCTCGCTGCCTGCTTGCGGATCGCAGCAACGGCCTGATCGGCGTCCTGCTGGCGATGTTCGAGGCTCTGGCTCGGTGAGCGGTCGACCAGGACCAGCGCCACGTCCTTCTCGTATTGTCGCTGCTCTTCGATCATGGCGGGATTGGTCAGGAGGCCGATCGCCACCACGCCCAACAGCAGGCGCAGGATCGACCCATGTGCCCGGCGCACGAGGCCATAGACGGCCAAGGCAAGCAGGACGACGCCAAGGCCAATGATAATGGACCAGGGCAAGAGCGGCGAGGTGGTGATGGAATAGGCGCCGAAGGTCAGATACGGGTTCACTGGCCGAGCCTTTCCAGAATCGCCGGCACATGTACCTGGTCCGACTTGTAATTGCCGGTCAGCGCATACATCACCAGATTGACGCCGAAGCGGTAGGCCATTTCCCGTTGCCGCTCGCCACCCGGGGTTACCGGATAAAGCGGCTGGCCACTGCCGTCCACCGCCCAGGCTGCGGCGTAATCATTGCCGCCGACGATGACACTGGCGACACCGTCATTGACGTCGTCACGGCCGATCTCCACCCAGAGCGGCGAGCCGATCCAGCGGCCCGGGAAGTCCTTGAGGAGATAGAAAGCACGCGAGAGAACGTGATCGGCGGGAATGAGATGCATCGGCGGGATGTTGATGCCGGCGGTCAATTCCTGCAGCCGCATATCGGCCGGGCTTTGCTGATCGGCGCTCATGCCGTTGATATTCTGATCGGCGGTATCGAAAAGGATCAGGCCGCCATTAGCCAGATAGCGATTGATCTTCGCCACAGCCGCCGCCGAAGGGGCTGCCTGGGAAGCGGTGATCGGCCAGTAGAGGATGGGGAAGAAGGTGAGGTCGTCGGTCTCGAGATCGACACCGATCGGTTCGCCGACATCCGCCGCGGTGCGTTCCAGCAGGATCTCCGTCAAGCCGTTGAGGCCGGCTTTGCTGGTCTGGTCGACGTCAGGGACGCCGGTCTCGACATAACCGAGATGCGCCGTCTGGATCAGCGGGACGATCCGGCTGTCATCGCTCTCGGCAGCGATCGCAGAGGGTTGCCCGTGCAGCAGGGCGGCGGCGCCGACAATCAGGAACAAGGCGACACTGGCCCAGCGCGGCCGCAGCAGCCCGCGCAAGGCGAGGGCGATCAACTGGTCGAAGATGAGCAGCAGCGAGGCCAGCAGCAGTAGCCAGGGCTTGAGATCGAGCACGGTCTGATGCCGCAGGGGCTCGGTCGCCGATTGCAGCGGCAAGATGCCGGTCATCGCCGCCGTCAAATTGAGTGCACGGCGGCCATTGGCCGGGCCGTAGAAGCCGGGCGGGTGATGCGGTCCGGCGACGGTCTTGCCGAGTTCGGTCGAGAGGACCGGCTGCGCGGCGGCACTGGCCGGCTGCAAATGACCGAAACCGTCGAGGGTCGCCACCGGCGGCAGCGGCCGCGCATCCTTGTCGTCGCTGGCAACGACACCTTCCGAGGTGAGGACGAGGCGATCCAGCATCTGCACGAAGAGGCCGGAGAGGGCGAGATTGGACCAGTCGGCATTGGCACTGGTGTGGAACAGCACGAGATAGCCCTTGCCATGCTGGGTGCCGGTGACTAGCGGCGTGCCATCAGTCAGCCGCGCCCAGGTCTTGTTGCCGAGATCGATATCGGGTTCTGCCAGCACCTGGCGCGCGACATTGGTATCGGTCGGCGGCGTCAGGCCGGCAAAGGGCGAATTGGCGGGAAACTCATTGAGCTGCAGCGGCTTGCTCCAGGAGAGCGCGCCGCCGATGGCGCGGTCGCCGCGGCGCAGCCGCACTGGCAGCAGATCGTCGGCGTCTTCCGCCGCCAGGCGCGGCCCGGCGAAACGCACCAGGGTGCCGCCGCGATTGACCCAGTCGAGCAGCTTCTTGTGGTCATCAGCACCGATCGCAGAGACATCCGGTAACAGCAGCAGCGAGATCGGCTGCGCCAGCAAGGTCGAAAGATCGCCGACCCGCACATCATTATCCGGCGCCAGCGCCCGGCGCAGGTAATAGAGCTCGCCGAGCAGCGGCTGTTCGCCCTGCTGCGGGCTGTCGGAAATAATGCCGACCGGCTTATGCCCGCCGCCATCATCGAGCAGCATGACATTGCCGGCGGAGCTCTGGCCTTCCATCGCGATCATGCTGACGCGGTTGCGCAGTTCCAGCGGCAGGACCAGTCGGCCGGTCGCCTTCTGCTGGTCGGCGGCAAAGGTAACTTCGGTCGAGCCAAGGCCATGACCGTCACGATCCTGAGCCCGCAGAATGACTTTCTGTGCCGCCCCGACCGTCGCCCGCATCACGGTGGCGGTGATGCCATCGGTGTCGCGCCGGGCCGGCAGCTGGATGACCGGCAACTGGCCGGCTTCGGGTGCCAGGATGCGGGGCTTGCCAAGGTGGTTGAGAGCGGTGACGAAATCCGACTCGTTCTCGGCCGAGCCGACGGCGACGCCGTCACTCAACCAGACGATCTCGCTATCGCCAGCAGCATTGAGATTGTTGAGGAGCGTTGTTGCTGTCTTGCGGTCGACTACCCAGGGCTGTGGCGTGAGACCGGCAACCACGGCGCGGGCATCGCCGGCACTCATCAATCGCGGGGCGATGGGCGAGCCATCGGCCTGCGGTGCCGTTGCCAGCAAGGTCACCTTGCCGCCACGCCGATCAGTATCGGCAATCAGTTCGAGGGCAATGCTCTGATGTTCCTGCCAATTGGCGGCGCTGGCCCAGCCGTCATCGAGCACCAGGACGAGATCGCGCCTGGCACCGGCCTCATTCGCAGCGTTCCACAGCGGTTGTGCCAGAGCGAGAATGGCGAGAGCGGCGATGGTCAAGCGCAGCAACACCAGCCACCAGGGGGTCCGATGCGGGGTCTCTTCGCGCGGCTTCAAGCCCAGGAGCAGGCGGATCGCCGGGAAACGGATGCGCTTCGGGCTGGGCGGTGTCAGGCGCAGCAGCAGCCAGAGTACCGGCAGGCTGGCGAGCGCCGCCAGAACCCAGGGCGAGGTGAAGCTGAGGGCGCCGAGGATCAGCACGCGACACCTGCGATGTGGATGTGCCGCGCCGACATGGCCCGTTCTCGGCTGAAACGCGTTGCGTAGGAACTCATTTGCGTTCCGCGATCCTGGTGATCATTCCGTCTCATGACGCTCATCGCCGCAGCCGATAATCCGCTGCCAGCCATTGATAAAGTTGCAGCAGGGATTGGGCCGAGGAGCCGTTGGTGACGTGGCGCGAGCAGCTCCAGCCAGCCGTGCTGGCAAGCGCGCGCAGGGCCTGCCAATGCTCCGTCAGCCGGCCATGATAGGCCTCGCGCAACAGATCGGCGCGGCCGACCAGCATATTGCCTTCCCGCTCCAATCCCTCGAAGCGAACCCGGCCGGCATAAGGCAAATCGACTTCTGCCGGATCCAGCACCTGCAGGAGATGGCCATGCACGTCCTGATCAGCGAAATGATCGATCATGCTGGCGAGTTCCGGCAGCGGCATCAGGAAATCGCTGATCAGCACGACATGGGCATGGGCCGGCAGCAAGG
>DATMUQ010000107.1:0-2828 GCA_035563795.1 Terriglobales bacterium
GGTCGGAGGTGCCGGCGACGATACAGCCGAGCCGATGGCTGGCGCCGGCAATGGCCTCGATGTCGAGGATGCAGCGCGGTGTTTCGGCCATGATCCAGACCGGCAGGGAACCTGGCGCGCCGGCCCGGTCGAGGGCGGCAACCGCGGCGCGGACATCCTCCGGCGACTGGATCTTCGGAAACAGCACGGCATCGGCGCCGATCCGCGCCATGGCCAGCACATCGGCCAGTCCCCAGGGCGTATCCAGCCCATTGACCCGGACGACCAGCTCGCGATGGCCGAAGCCGCCGCTGCGGACCGCCTCAGCCACCATCTGGCGAGCAGCTTCCTTGGCTTCCGGTGCGACCGCATCCTCGAGATCGAGGATCAGGGCGTCGACCGGCAGCTCCCGGGCTTTTTCCAAGGCACGAGCATTGCTGCCCGGCAAATACAGGACGGAACGGCGGGGAGTGACGGCAAAACTAGCCATGGATGCCTCTTGGCCCGAGACGGTCCCTGATTGGATCCGGACGAGCGGTCTTGAGTCTGAAAAGTTTAATTTTGTGCGCTGCGGCATTTCTAAGGTAGGGGTTAAATTCTGCCGCTACAAGGCAAGAAACCGCCGATTTTTGACGCTGAACCGACTCTCTTGCATTGAAGCCGGTCTGGCAGCTGCCAGCGGAGCAATCGTTTGTTAATAAATGCCGAATATCTTAAGATAGTTGTAGAAGGCCCTAAGGGTTGCCCGAGTCGTAGGCGGCTTCCCAGGGGCGGAGGAGCATGATGGATATCTCACCGGCGACCAATGCCAGCGTCACCAATGCTGCGAGTACCGCGGTCAATGGCTTGAAGCGCGTTGAACAGCAGTTGCAGGGCACCGCACAGAACATTGCCTCGGGATCGCTTGACCCCAAGGACGTGGTCGATCTCAGCACCGAGGCGAATTCCTTCAAGGCTAATGCCGCGGTTGTAAAGACCGCCGACGAAATGACCAAGTCGCTGCTCGACGTCGTTGCCTGATCGGCATCGGCTTCACGACGTTATCTGACATATCTAGGGACACGGGGGAGTCATGGATATCGCCGCTGCCGGTGCTGCCGCCGCCCAGATTTCGACCGCTCAGCGGGCACAACAGGCGGCCTTGTCGGGTATCCGCCAGGCCCGTGTCCAAGGCGCCACCCTGGCCAATATGCTGAGCCAGGCGGCGGGGACGACGGCCAGCGCCGCGGTGTCCAGTGCCGCAGTCAGCGCGCCCACCAGCACCAGCAATGATAATCAGGTTGAGGCTGCCGCGCAGCAGCCGTCGCGGACCCTGCCGCGTGGCTCCCTGGTCAATATTCTCGTCTGAGCGATTGCGATCTGATCGCTGTGCCGGGTTCTCCGGCCGGGTGTTTCCAGCTTTTGTCAGCTTCTGAACTGAAGGCTTCCGGTCTGGCCCGGTGCCGGCCTTGCTTGCGTCTTTTCGGCTGCAAGCGGGGCGCTGCTCGGGCAATCTGCTGTTAAGCGGAAGGATGAGGCGATTCGCCAGCAGGCGGTCGCATGAAGGTGGCAAGATGGGCGAGGATAAAGTCGCGGAACTGCTGGACCAGGCGATGCGTGCCGTGGCCCAGGTACAACTCGATCAGGCAGAAGATCTTTGCCTCGAGGCCCTGCGCCTCGCACCTGAATCGGCTGCGGCCCTCCATCTGATGGGCATCATGAGCCATCATCGCGGCCGCGATCCCGAGCTTACCTTGGCCTGGCTGGAACGTGCCGTCGCGGCCGAGCCCGATAATGCCCAATATGTGAACAGCATCGGTGTGATGCAGTTCGAGCGCGGGCGATGGGAGGAGGCGGCGCGCGCCTTCTATCACTCGACCGAACTCGATCCCCGTGACGGGTTGGTCTGGGACAATCTTGGCAATGCCCTGTTGCGCCTGGGGCGTGCGCCCGATGCCGAGCAATGCTATCGCCGCGCTTTGATGGCTTCGCCGGGGCTGGTGAGTGCGATCAATAATCTTGGCATTGCCCTCAAGCAGCAGGGCGTCATCGACAAGGCAGCGATCTGCTTTCAGGAAGCGGTGCTGCACAAGCCGGATTATGTCGACGGCTATTTCAATCTTGGCGAGCTTGCCTACTATCTCGACCAACTGGACGAGGCGGAGCAATTCTTCCGCAAGGCGATCGAGATCGATGCGAATTGCCGGCCGGCCTATGCCTCTCTCGCCCAGGTGCTGCATGATTCGGAGAAGCCGGAAGAATCGCTGGCGTTGCTGAAGGATGCGGTGAAGCGTTTCCCGGATGATGCCGATCTCGCTTTTGCGCTGCGGCTGCAGCTCTCCAGCATGATACCCGCCTGGCACATCCCGATGATCAACGACGTCGAGCGCAATGATGCCTATGATGCGGCGTTGCGGCGAGCGGTGAAGCCGGGTGATGTCGTGCTGGAGATCGGCACCGGGTCAGGCCTGGTCGCGATGATGGCGGCTCGCGCCGGCGCCGCCAAGGTGGTGACCTGCGAGGTGCTGCCGGCGCTGGCGGACGCCGCCCGCGATACCATCGCCCAGAACGGCTATGCCGACCGCATCACCGTTGTGAGCAAGAAATCGACCCAGCTCGAGCTCGGCAGCGATCTTCCGCAAAAGGCCGATATCTTCGTCTCTGAACTGCTCAATATCGGCATGCTGGCGCCGAACATGCTGCAGATCCTCACCCATGCCCGGCGCAATCTGGTAAAGCCCGAAGGGGCCATCATCCCGGCGGCGGCCCGCATCCATGCCGTCTTGCTGGAATGCCCATTCCTGGCGGCGGTCAATCCGGTCGGCGAGATCGCCGGCTTCGACATGCGCAATTTTGACCAGTTTCGCTCA
>DATMUQ010000108.1:0-2034 GCA_035563795.1 Terriglobales bacterium
CGCAACGGCAGGCCGCGTCGCGCGGCCCGGTCTCGTGTACCAATCCCATTCGTGCCTCCCCTGTTATCCTTGCTATCCCCAACACGCTGGCGGTCTTGCTGCATGCCGCAGCGACCGGTGACGCGCGCCAGCATAGCATGGAACCGGCAGAGGGAGAGCCCTGGGCGAAGGCGTTCATCTTGGTAAATACGGTCAAGCAGGCAACGCATCACGCGCCACCGGCTTAACTATTTCGACAAAGCCGACCCCTACCGCACGTCGGCATCACACGCCGATGCAGGCCGCGAAAGGACTGGCCTCACTTCGTCAGCAAGCGTAACCTCGATACCGCTGTAACAGCCAAGCAAGAACAAGAAGCATCGATCAGGCGAAGGGCGCCTGATGCAGGGGATCCAGAACTTATCGGCATATCGTTTCGCACTTCCGTGCGAGATGCGTCATGACCACTTCTCGGGAGGAAGAGATGGGTTATTACATGCTGCAATGGAGTTACAAGGACAAGCAATACCAGGCCATGGTCGACAAGCCGCAGGATCGCGAGAAACTGGTGGCGAAGGCGGTCGAATCCTTCGGCGGCAAATTGCATTCCTTCTTTTTTGCTTTCGGCGATTTTGACGGCGTCGGCATCATGGAATTCCCCGATAATGAAAGCGCCACTGCTTTCCTGCTCACCATCGGCGGCGGTGGCGCGGTGTCGAAGCTGATGACCACCGTGCTGATGACACCGGCGGAAGCGAAGAAGGCGATGAAGAAAGCCCAGGGCACCAAGTCGGGCTATCAGCCGCCCACCGGCGCATAACGCACCGCTCCATGCAGGTCGGCTGGCGGTAATGCATCGCCGGCCGACCTCGTATCGCCGGCCTGGTATCACTGCATCACCAGCAACATTCTCCCGCCCTCACATCGCCACGCCCCGATCGCACCCGGCATCATTCGACCGCTGCGTCCTGTGCAATCATGTCGCAGCTGAAGGCAATCGCATTCAGCCCCCTGCTTCTCCGCATCAGCATGATCGCAACCATACTGCCCGTGTGGTTGAAGCCTGAGGCCGCGTCAAAAGTCCTCGCCACAGCGTGTCTTCACACGCGCGTCTGTCACTCTCGCATTTGTCTGCCATGACATCTCAGTGACAGCGGCGTCTCTCACATCCGTTTATGAGAT
Organism: Terriglobales bacterium; assembly: GCA_035563795.1. Classification (GTDB taxonomy): domain Bacteria; phylum Pseudomonadota; class Alphaproteobacteria; order Dongiales; family Dongiaceae; genus Dongia_B. The sequence goes on from DATMUQ010000108.1 coordinate 1,162, forward strand.
TGGTAAACAAATTTTTGCTCTGCAGCGGGACTTTTTCCTGTGGGTTGCGTTTCTTCTCCCATCGGGTGCTGTCACGCGGAGCAATTCCGGCGGCGGTCATCCGGTACAGGCTGACGCGTATCCATCCTAGACGGTCACCACGAAATACTCAACTCGAGTCACTCAACTTGGGCTGCCGAGACTGCGCGGCCCTGCGACGGAGATGCGTGATGACAACCGGAAAAATTTTCCTGCGCCCTCGCCCCCAGCAGCACACCCTCCGGCGGCATCGCTTGCTGCGCAGTGCCGCGATCTTCGGGGCCACCGCCTGCGCGGCGCTGATCATCGCCAGCATCGTGACGACGGCGGCGAGCAGCGCGGCAGACGCTGCGGATCTCTCCTACACGATCGGTGCCCTGCCCGGCCCCGGCAGTTTCACGGCGATCACCTTCAACGATGCCAATTCCGCCAACACCATCTCCTATGACTATCAGGTGACAGGCGGCGGCATGATCAGCGACAGCGAGAGCAGCGGCACGCCCGGCCAGAGCATCAATTCCTGGCTGTTCGGTTTTCATCTCGGGCCGGGTTTCGGCGGCAGCACGGCGCATCTCGATCTGACGCTGCGCAATTCGCTCGGCAACAGCCTGACGCCGGCGGATTTCGGCATCACCTCCAATGCGACACCGCCGGGCCATCCGGGCCCCGGGACGATCGGCGGCGGCGGCCGCGATGCCGGGCTCAGCAATATCGCCACCGTGCTGGTTCCCGGCCATCCCGACGAGCTGCGTTTGCTGGCCGATCTCGCCACCGCGACCAGCACCATCGACAACGAATATGATCTCTTCATCCAGGGCCTCGGCTTCGGCGGCCGCTCGTCTTTCGTGATCCGCG
>DATMUQ010000109.1:0-5031 GCA_035563795.1 Terriglobales bacterium
CGCTTCGCCACGTTGCCAGGCCCCCTGGTTCAACGGGATATAGATTTCCTCCGCCGGGTGGCGATGTGACGGATAGCAGGTGCCGGGCCCCAGCAGCAGCACGCCGCAGCGTATGTCGGCGGCGACCAGGCCATAGCTGCCGCAAATCTCGGCATAGCCGTAATTGTCGAGGAAGGCCGGATCCGGCGGACTTCGCCGGTAATTGGGATTCTGCCGCCAGCGCAAAACCGGATGCAGGGCGCGGAAGGCCGCCACCAATGCCGCCATGCCCGGCTCTCGCACCGCGGCTTCCAGACAAGCTGGCCAGAAACGCAGGATGGGCAGGCTTTCTGCCCCATCCGCAGCCTGATGGCGGAACGGTGCTTGCGGCAGTGCGGCAAGGAATGGCCGCGCAACCGACGGATCGCCAGCAGTCGGATCGCCGGAAAGCAGGTGCGCAATCTCGCTGAATAGTTGCCCCAGAGCAGTGTCCAAGCCGGCATCACAATGTTGTTGCGACATTGACAGGTTAGACATGGCCGGCCACTTTCTGCGTTTTCTATACATCTGTTCAACGGACGCTAGCACTGATCATGAGTAAACGCATCGACCGCATCGACCTTCCCTGCATGAGCCCCGGCACCGAGCGCCATCTCAAGGTGCATCACTACGGCACGCCCGGCGCGCGGCCCAAGGCCTATATCCATGCCTCGCTGCATGCCGACGAAATCCCCGGCATGATGGCGGCGCATCACCTGATCCAGCGCCTGGACGAAGCCGACAAGCGCGGCGAGATCAAGGGCGAGATCATCGTCGTCCCCGTCGCCAATCCGATCGGCCTGGGTCAGGTGCTCAACCGCGCCCATCTCGGCCGCTATGAATTGCGCGGCGGTGGCAATTTCAACCGCCAATGGCCCGATCTCTTTGCCGGCTTGGTCGAGGCGACTGCCGGCAAGCTCGGCGACGACGCGGCGCATAATGTCGCCGTGGTGCGCGCGGCGATGGGCGCCACCCTCGACAAGATGCATGCCGATACTGAATTCGCAGCGCTGCGACTGGCTTTGTCGAAACTCGCTTACGATGCCGATATCGTCCTCGACCTGCATTGCGATGACGACGCCGAAGTTCATCTTTTCCTGATCCCCGAGAACTGGCCGGATGGCCGCGATCTCGCTGCTTTGATCGGTGCCGAGGCGGTTCTGCTGGCGGCAGATTCCGGCGGCGCCTCCTTCGATGAGACTTTTTCGTCACCCTGGGTGAAGCTGCAGGCGGCTGTCGGCCCCGGTATTCCGATCCCCGCCGCCTGCCTCTCCGGCACGGTTGAGTTCCGCGGCCTGCACGACGTCTATGACGATCTCGGCAACACCGATGCCGACGCGCTTTTTGGTTTTCTGCAACATCGGGACCTGGTCGGCGGAAAGGCACCGGCCGTTCCAGCGCCGCGCTGCCAGGCGACCATGCTGGATGCTTGCGATGTCGTTCGCACCCCGGTCCCCGGCATCGTTGCCTACAAAGTGACACTCGGCCAGCAGGTGCGGGCCGGCGATGTCATCGCCGAGATGATCGATCCGCTCGCCGACGACCAGTCGAAGGCGCGCACGTTGTTGCGCACCCAGACCGATGGCCGGGTGCTGTCGCGCAAGCTGACGAAGCTGCTGCCGGCCGGCGAGTCAGTTTCAAAAATCGTCGGCACGGAGACCCTCGCTTATCGCAAGGGCCTGCTGCTGGAAGATTGAAACCCGGGAGGGCGCGGCGGCGTGATCAGCTGCTGCGCCGCTTGTTGGTCAGGGAAATATTACGACCGAGTTCCGGCGGCCGCGGCAAACCGGCATGGGCGGCCAGCACCTGTTCCAGCCGTTCGCGGGTGGCTGCCGGAATCTCGGTGACACGGCGCTTGGTCATGTCGATGAACAGGATCATCCATTCGCAGGTCCCGGCGAGATAGCCTTTCTCGGCGTGATACATCATCTGGAACCACTGGAACCGCTTGCTGTCCAGCCCCACCAGCTGCGTGGTGACCCGCAGCCGGTCGCCCTCGAAGACCTCGCCCTGGAAGGTGATGTGCATCTCAGCGGCGAAGGTCGAGACCTTGGCCGAGGTCATCATTTCCGTGCCCAGCGCCAAGTCCTTGAACACACCGTCGAAGGCCAGATCGAAGGCGCGCAGGTAATAGGCGACATTCATATGACCATTGCTGTCGATCCAGTCAGGCAAGACCCGCAGGTGGTCGCTGGCGAACGGGGCCGCGATCGGCGAAGAGCTGTTGGTCTCGCTGTCTTGGGGCATGTGTGATCCTGATCTGTCCTGGGATTTGGCGCCGACGAAGATCAGCGGTGTCGAGGAAGATGGCCGGTGCAGACGGGTGGGTCAAGCATAGCCGACAATGCAGATCGATAATGCTGATCGATTCGGGGCAGCCAGCCGGGCGCCGGCTAACAGGAACTCTGGCGGGAGCTATCGCGCCGGGGACCACCGGCGATGATGGGGCGATGGCCGGGACGTTTTCCCGCCGGATCGTCGGCCAAGCTGGCGGATCGCCGGGCCGTTCCCGGCCCGTACCGCTTTTTAGCGACAAGATTTCGCCAAGAATTGACTTCACTTACGCAAGAAGCCTAGGGTTCGGGTAAGGCTGCCGTCAAAATTGATTGGCTGATCCCTGACCCGTGTTCAAAAAACAGGCTGGGATTGAAAAACAGGGATAGGCGCGGCGGCCCTAGGACATATTGGGAGACTACACATGAAACGTCAGCTACTGGGGGTGGCGGCGACCGCTGCCTTGGCACTCGGTTTCGCGGCCACCGCACAGATCGATGCCGCGCAAGCCAGCTCGAAGACCCTGGTCTACTGCTCTGAAGGCAGCCCCGAGGGCTTCAATCCGCAGTTCTTCGATAACGGCACGACCATCGACGCGACGCACCAGATCTTCAATCGACTGGTCCAGTTCGCGCCGGGCTCGGTCAATATCAGCCCGACCCTCGCCGAGAAGTGGGAAATTTCCGACGATGGCACGGAATACACCTTCCATCTGCGTCACGATGTGAAGTGGCAGACCACCAAGAATTTCAAGCCGACCCGTGGCATGAATGCCGATGACGTGGTGTTCAGCTTCGAACGTCAGGCGAACAAGGACAATCCCTTCCATGCGATCGGCGGCGGTACCTACGCCTATTGGGACGATCTCGGCATGGGCGACTTGTTCGCCGGCATCCAGAAAGTCGACGACTACACCGTCAAGATCAAGCTGAAGGCGCGCAACGTTGCGTTCCTGCAGATGGTCGCGATGGATTGGGCGGCGATCGAATCGCTGGAATATGCCCAGGACATGCAGAAGGCCGGCACGCCGGACAAGATCGACCAGGAACCGGTCGGCACCGGCCCGTTCATCCTCATCGACTACAAGAAGGATGCGCAGATCCGCTACAAGGCGAACCCGGATTACTTCGGCGGCAAGCAGAAGATCGAGAACCTGGTCTTCGCCATCACCAAGGATCCGACGGTCCGCAAGGCGAAGCTCGAAGCCGGCGAATGCGACGTTACCTATAAGCCGAACCCGGTCGATATCCCGGCTATCAGCGCCAACCCGAAGCTGAAGGTCCTGTCGGGCGCCGGCATGAATGTCGGCTACCTCGCTTTCAACACCACCAAGAAGCCGTTTGACGACAAGCGCGTCCGTCAGGCGCTCAGCATGGCGATCGACCGCGAAGCCATCCTGAAGAACGTCTTCCTCAACAACGGCCAGCTCGCGACCACGCCGCTGCCGGCCTCGCTCTGGGGCCATGACAACAGTGTCCCGGCCTATGAGTACAACCCGGAAAAGGCGAAGGCCCTCCTCAAGGAAGCCGGCGTTACCGATCTCTCGACCGATCTCTGGTACCAGCCGGTGACCCGTCCGTATAACCCGGATGGCAAGAAGATGGGCGAGATGATGCAGGCCGACCTCGCCAAGATTGGCGTCAAGGTCAACCTCGTCACCTTCGAATGGGGCGAATACCGCAAGCGCGCTGGTCAGGGTGAGCACACCATGATGCAGATGGGCTGGATCGCCGATTATCCGGATCCGGACGACTTCCTGATGCCGCTGCTGACTTGCACGGCCAAGGCGGGCAGCTCCAACTTCGCCCAATGGTGCAACAAGGACTTCGATGATCTGATCACGAAGGCCCAACAGACCAATGATGTGAAGGAACGTACCGCGTATTACGCAAAAGCCCAGGCGATCTTCCACGAAGAAGCTCCGTGGATGACCACCGGCTATGCGAATTTCAACGTGGCGTTGAAGAAGTCGGTTACCGGCTATACGCTGGATCCGTTCCTGGCGCTACAAAGCTTTGACGGCGTCGGAAAAAGCGAATAAAGCAGCGCCAAATTTGAACACAGCGGGGGGAGAAATCCCCCCGCTCCTTTTATTGGCCGCGCGCTTTGAGCGCGATTTGAGACGAGTTTCGCCCCGGGTCGAAATAGTGGCAGCCGATTGAACGGTCGCTTTCTGTGTGGGGATATTTCGACCGAGGACGGCCGGCTCTGGAAAGTTAACCGACCGATGCTACGCTTTACCCTGTCACGTCTTGGCATGGTGATACCGACTTTTCTCGGGATCATTTTTCTCTCATTCGCGCTGATCCGCATGGTGCCGGGCGACGCCGTCGAAATCCGGTTGGGCGAACACGGCCTGACGCCGGAGCGCCACGCCCAGTTGCTGCATGAGATAGGTCTCGACCGGCCGATGCTGGTGCAGTTTTTCGATTATGTGAACCACATCCTGCACGGCGATTTCGGCATGTCGCTGGTGACACGCAATCCCGTGATCGAGGAATTCGGCAAGCTCTTCCCGGCGACTCTGGAATTGTCGATCGCCGCGATGATCTTCGCCGTCGTCATCGGCCTCCCAGCTGGTGTCCTGGCCGCGGTGAAGCGCGGCTCCGCGATCGATCATCTGGTGATGGGCGCTGCCCTCACCGGCTATTCGATGCCGATCTTCTGGTGGGGCCTGCTGCTGATTCTCACTTTCTCGCAGCAGCTTGGCTGGACCCCGGTCGATGGCCGCATCGGCGT
>DATMUQ010000110.1:0-18680 GCA_035563795.1 Terriglobales bacterium
CGACAATCGCCTGGCTCTCGTCATCGTCTATACGCTGATGAACCTGCCGATCGCCGTCTGGCTGCTCTTCACCTTCTTCAAGGAAGTGCCGCATGACATCCTGGAAGCGGGGCGCATGGACGGGGCGAAGCCGCGTCAGGAGATCTGGATGATCCTGCTGCCGCTGGCCTTGCCGGGCATCGCCTCGACGGCGCTCCTTTCCGTCATCCTCTGCTGGAACGAGGCCTTCTGGAGCCTCAACCTGACCTCGTCGAGCGCCGCACCGCTCACCACCTTCATCGCTTCCTTCTCCAGTCCGGAAGGCCTGTTCTTCGCCAAGCTCTCGGCTGCCTCCACCATCGCCATCGCCCCCATCATGGTGTTCGGCTGGATGAGCCAGAAGCAGCTGGTGCAAGGCCTTACCTTCGGCGCCGTCAAGTAGAGGATCGTTATCATGGCAACCCTGTCATTGCAGAATATCCGCAAGCTCTACAGCACCTTCGAAGCGATCAAGGGCGTCGATCTCGAAATCAAGGACAAGGACTTCACCGTCTTCGTCGGCCCCTCGGGTTGTGGCAAGACAACACTCTTGCGCATGATTGCCGGTCTCGAGGAGATCAGCGGCGGTGATCTTCTGATCGACGGCCAGCGCATGAATGATGTCGGTCCGGCGGATCGTGGCCTCGCCATGGTGTTCCAGTCCTATGCGCTTTACCCGCATATGACAGTGGCCGATAACATGGCTTTCGCCCTGCGCCTCGCGGGCGTTTCCAAGAAGGAACGGGAAGCGAAGGTACTCGAAGCGGCCAAGACCTTGCAGCTTGATCATCTGCTGCATCGCCGGCCCAAGGAGCTTTCCGGTGGCCAACGCCAGCGCGTCGCGATCGGCCGCTCGATCGTGCGCAATCCCAAGGTCTTCCTGTTCGACGAGCCGCTGTCCAACCTCGATGCCGCCTTGCGCGTGCAGATGCGGGTCGAAATCGCCAAGCTGCATGAACGGCTCAACGCGACGACGATCTACGTCACCCATGACCAGATCGAGGCCATGACCATGGCGACCAAGATCGTCGTTCTCAATGGCGGCCGCATCGAACAAGTGGGCTCGCCGCTGGAGCTCTATCACCATCCGGCCAATGTCTTCGTTGCCGGCTTCATCGGTGCCCCGAAGATGAACATGCTCGCGGCCCAGGTGACAGCGGTGGACGCCAATGACGTCACCGTGACAGTGGCAGGGGGCATCTCGGTCCATGTGCCGGTCTTGCCGGGAAGCCTCCGGGTCGGTGACCAGGTGACGCTCGGTTTGCGCCCCGAGCATCTCACCATCGGCAATAGCGGCATTCCCGGTCGCGCCGTGGTGGCGGAGCATCTCGGCGCCCAGAGTTTCTTCTATGTTGATATCGGCGACGGCCAGACAGTGATCGTCCAGGCCGATGGGCAGAATCGTACCCAGGTGCATGACCAGGTGCATTTGGCGCCCAACGAGGCCGCCTGCCATCTCTTCGGCCAGGACGGCACGGCCCTGCCGCGCTCGACGCCGCCCGCCAATGACCTGGCACCGCCGACGCCGATCCGCGCCGTGCGCTGACAGGACCTCTCTAACTCCCCGCACAACATTCGAACAGGACTGAACACCATGTATCTCCAAAAGCTGAAACTCGATGGTCGCGTTGCTGTCGTCACCGGTGGTGGCCGCAATATCGGACTCGCTTGCGGTCTCGCTCTGGCTGAGGCCGGTGCGACTGTCGTCGTCACCGATCTCGATCAGGCTTTGGTCGATAGCGGCGTCGCCGCGATCAAGAAGGCGGGCGGCAAGGCCGATGGCATGGTGATCGATGTAACCAGCACCGCCAGCGTCAACGGGGTCGCCGCCGAGGTGATCAAGCGCCATGGTAAGGTCGATATCCTGGTCTGCAATGCCGGCATCGCCCGCAGCGAGACTCCGGCGGAGAAGGTCGAGGACGAGCATTGGCTGAACGTCATCGACATCAATCTGAATGGCGTCTTCTGGTGCTGCCGCGCCTTCGGCAAGCATATGCTGGAGCGGAAATCGGGCTCGATCGTCAATATCGGCTCGATGTCGGGCTTCATCGTCAACAAGCCGCAGGAACAGAGCTATTACAACGCCTCCAAGGCCGGCGTGCATCACCTGACCAAGTCGCTAGCGGCAGAATGGGCGCCGCGTGGGGTCCGCGTCAATGCCGTGGCGCCGACCTATATCGAGACCTCGCTCACCAAGTTCGGCATGGAAGACGAACGCCTCTATCCGACCTGGCTGCAGATGACGCCGATGGGCCGGGTCGGCCAGCCGGATGAGATCGCCTCGGTGGTGCATTTCCTCGCTTCCGATGCGGCGAGCCTGATGACCGGCGCCATCGTGGTCGCCGATGGCGGCTATACCTGCTGGTAAGGGGCTTTCATGGTTGACCTCAGCCAGCGCCGCCCGCTGGGGCGGACGGAGATCAGCGTTGCCGCCCTCGGTTTCGGCGGCAATGTGCTCGGCAATCTCTATGGCGCCTTGGACGAAGCAGCGGCGGTCGACACCGTCGCCGCCGCCTATGAGACCGGGGTGCGCTTCTTCGATACGGCGCCGCTCTACGGTCATGGCCTCAGCGAACATCGGCTGGGTGCCTGCCTGCGGCACTATCCGCGCGACAGCTTCATCCTCTCGACCAAGGTCGGCCGTTTGCTGAGGCCCCATGGCAAGGTGCCGCCACCGAAACTCGATCCCAGCCAGGGCGGCATTTTCACGGATGAGCTGCCGTTCCAGCCGGTTTTCGATTACTCCTATGACGGCACCATGCGCTCGGTCGAGGACAGCCTGCAGCGCCTTGGCATGAACCGGATCGATGTCGTCCTCATCCATGACGCCGATGAATGGACCCATCAGGCGCTCTATCGCCAGCGCCTCGACGAGGTGAAGAAGGGTGCCTTGCGGGCGCTGGAAAAGCTGAAAGGCGAGGGGACGATCGGTGCCTTCGGCGCCGGGGTCAACCAGGCGGAAGCCTGCGAGGACCTGATGGATCTGGGGCGCTTCGACTGCTTCCTGCTCGCCGGACGCTACACCCTGCTGGAACAGGATGCGCTCGACCGCTTCCTGCCGCGCTGCGTCAAGGAAGGCGTATCGATCATTCTCGGCGCGCCTTTCAATTCCGGCATCCTGGCGACCGGCGCCATCCCAGAGGCACGCTATAACTATCTCCCGGCACCGGAGCCGATCAAACAGCGCGTCGCGGCGATCGAGCAGGCCTGCGGGAAGCATGGAGTCACTTTGGCTGCGGCTGCCCTGCAGTTCCCTCTGGCGCATCCCGCCGTTTGCAACATCATCCCTGGCGCCCGTTCGCGGGCTGAGGCGGAACGCAATGCCGTGCTGATGCAGGAGAAGATCCCGGCAGGGTTCTGGTCGGATCTGAAATCGGCGAACCTGTTGCGGGCCGATGCGCCGGTACGGGCGTGATCTAATTCAGATCGGCAGTGAGGTTGGGGCGGAAAGGCCGGTGGGCGTCCCGTCAGTTGCTGCCATGGACCCTCGGGTCAAGCCCGAGGGTAACAGGGAAGTGATGGGTATGCTCTGGCAGCACTAAACATCGCTATCACCCTACACACCATTGTCGTTGCCGGGCTTGACCCGGCAATCCATCGGTCCGCCAACTCAAGCATTTCACACCCGATCTCGGACTCGTCACTTCATGAGATCAGCGAGGACTGATATCTCCGCCTTCTGGTGATTGAAGTCATCGGCCAGATGCGCGTAAAAATCGGCGATGCTGTCATAGATGCCGCTCTCGACCCGTGACGTACCGATGAAATGCGCGATCTCGTGCAATTCCGGCGCCCATCTCTCGGCCTTGGAGAACATGTCGGGGATACTGCGCCGAAATCCCGTGAGCAGTTGTGGCTGGCTCGCGGATAGTTCGGCGATCAATGCTTCCTCGCAGCCAGCCCGCTTGGCGGCGAGCATCATGGCGGCGGCGAGGGCGGTGAGGCCTTTGGTGATCCCGGCATAGCTCATCTTCAAGGCCGAGGCGGCGCCGATGGGACCGTCCATGATCTTGAAGCGGATGCCGCAATCACCCAGCTTGTCGATCGAAGACGCATGGGGACCGCTGGCATAAAGCAGGGGGCCTGGTCCTTCGGCCGCAGGCGGCCCGCCGACGATGCCGCCATCGACAAAATACGCTCCCGCATCATCCAGGATCGCGGCGACCTGCTGGGCCGTATCGGGACTGACAGCATTCCAGTCGATATAGACCGGCTTGGAGCGCGATCCGGCAATCAATCTCGCAACGCGCTGCGCGGTGGCGACGGCTTCCTTGGGCGGAATGATCGAAAAGATGTAATCAGCCTCCGCCAGCACGGCTTCCGGCACCAGCTCGATGCCGGCGGTCCGGGCGCGCGCTTCACTGGCGGCGCTGCGTCCGGTCGGCGAGATGACTCGAAGTCCATGGCGCACGAGCCGCGCGCCAATCGCCGCCCCCATATTGCCCGGCGACACGATCGCGATGGTAGAGACGCTCATGCTTCATCTCCGTCAGGATGGGGTGATGTCAGGAAACATGCAGCTATCGGGCGGGAGGGTAGGCTTGCTGCCGTGGAAAAATTTAGATCCCGGTCGCCGGAGATGGAAGAGACATTGCACTGTGAGGCGATCACAATTGCTAGCGTATCGATTCAAGTCAGGAGAGGGTCGAGAGCGCGGATTGGCAAAGTGCCCCCTCACCCTGTCCCTCTCCCGCGAGGGGAGAGGGAACGCTGCTGCAAATAGCCTTCACTCTGAGGCCGCAGTCGAGCAGGACTAGAAATCAAACAACTTCAGGCGGTGATGCAACAACTGACGTCGCCATATTCTCAGCCGGCGCAATGGATGTCAGCGACAGCGTTCCCTCTCCCCTCGCGGGAGAGGGACAGGGTGAGGGGGCGGCACTGGCGGACCTGCTTTGTGATCGAAGCAAGATCTGCCTTAAACCGCTTCGATAGCCAGCCCCTTCAGCGCGAGATCGGTGTGCAACTCAATCAGCTGTCTCGCGCTGAGCCGGCCGTCGGGCCGATACCAGGTGCAGATGCCGGTCAGCATGGCGAGCAGGGCATAGGTGGTCACCTGGATATCTGTCTTGCGGATCAGCTTGCGCCTGATGCCGAGTGCCAGGATATCGGCCAGCGTCGTCTCATAGTGTTCCCGCAACGCGATGATCTCGGCATGGTTCTCCGGTTCCAGGCTGCGCAATTCGAAATTGATCACGAAGACCTCGGCCTGCCGTGTCATGTGATAATGGAGATGGAAGGCGATGAAGGCGCGCAACCGCGCCAATGGATCGTCGACGCCGGCAAGAGCTTCGTCCAGCGCTGTCAGCAGATCCTGCATGTGGCCGCGCAGCAGTTCCATCAGCAGGTCCTGCTTGGTGCTGATGTGGTTATAGAGCGAGCCTTGCTGCAGGCCGACCTCGGCGGCGAGCTGGCGCAGGCTCATGCCCTCATAGCCATGGCGGCGGATGAGCTCCAACCCGGCCGCGCGGATCGCTTCATATGTCCTGGCGCCGGATGAACCGGCTGTGCGTGCCATAAACGGTACCCCGCAAGATACGTGCTGAACCCCAGGCGGGGCGCCGGCAATGACGGTCCGCCGCCGGCGAGATTCCGCTTGTCGCTCCAGAGAAACAAACGTACGATTGTTTTTATTCTAAGGCTAAAACGGCGGAATGCCAAGACGTTTGCCTCCCTGTATCGCTTCATCGACGGGATTGGCAGACTCGGTTTTTGCGGATGATGATAGGGACCAGCCAAGCCACCGATCATTGCGGGCGGCGGGCGGAACGGAAGGTGGCATGGCACGTATCGCAGATACGGTTGATCGCCGGTCCGATATATATCGGCAGAACGAGGCAGCGCTTGCCGCGACCGTGGCCGATCTCGAGTCCAAGCTGACGACAATCGCCCAGGGCGGTGGCGCCCAGGCACGGCAGCGTCATCTCGGCCGTGGCAAATTGCTGCCGCGCGACCGCATCCGCACCTTGCTCGACCAGGGCTCGCCCTTCCTGGAGTTTTCGCAATTCGCCGGCTGGGAGATGTATGACGACGACATTCCCGCCGCCGGCATCATCACCGGGATCGGCCGCGTCAGCGGGCAGGAATGCGTCATTGTCGCCAATGATGCCACGGTCAAGGGCGGCACCTATTATCCGGTGACGGTGAAGAAGCATCTGCGCGCCCAGGCGATCGCCCGCGACAATCATCTGCCCTGCATCTATCTGGTCGATTCCGGCGGCGCCAACCTGCCCAATCAGAGCGACGTCTTCCCCGATCGCGAACATTTCGGCCGCATCTTCTATAACCAGGCGACCATGTCCGCCGCCGGCATTCCGCAGATTGCCGTGGTCATGGGCAGTTGCACGGCGGGCGGTGCCTATGTGCCGGCCATGGCCGATCAGAGCATCATGGTGCGCAACCAGGCGACCATCTTTCTCGCCGGTCCGCCGCTGGTGAAGGCGGCAACCGGTGAGGTGGTCAGCGCCGAGGATCTGGGCGGTGCCGAGCTGCACAGCCGCACCTCCGGCGTCTCTGACTCTATGGCGGAGACTGACAGCGAGGCCTTGGGGCTTGCCCGGCGCGCGGTCGCGAGTCTCAATCGGCAGAAGCCGCATCGCCTGAAGATACAGGCGCCGGCCGAGCCGCTTTATGATGCGGCCGATATCTATGGCATCGTCTCGCAGGATCTTCGCAAGCCCTATGACGTGCGTCAGATCATCGCCCGGCTGGTGGATGGATCGGAATTCGATGAGTTCAAGCCGCTGTATGGCACCACACTCGTTAGCGGCTTTGCCCATATCTGGGGTTATCCGGTCGGCATCGTCGCCAATAACGGCGTGCTGTTTTCGGAGTCTGCGCTGAAGGGTGCCCATTTCATCGAGCTTTGTGCCCAGCGTGGTATCTCCCTCATCTTCCTGCAGAACATCACCGGCTTCATGGTGGGGCGCAAATACGAAGCCGGCGGCATCGCCAAGGATGGCGCCAAGATGGTGACGGCGGTCGCCTGCGCCCGGGTGCCGAAATTCACCGTCATCATCGGCAACAGTTTCGGCGCCGGCAATTACGGCATGTGCGGCCGCGCCTATGATCCGCGCTTCCTCTGGACCTGGCCCAATGCCCGCATCTCGGTGATGGGTGGGGAACAGGCGGCCAATGTGCTGGGCCAGGTGCGGCGCGACGGTATCGAGGCCAAGGGCGGTTCCTGGCCGGCCGCAGAGGAAGAAGCCTTCAAGGCGCCGATTCGGGCGCAATACGAACGTGAAGGGCATCCCTATTTTGCCTCGGCCCGCTTGTGGGACGATGGCATCATCGATCCGAAGGAGACGCGCATGGTCCTTGCTCTGTCCTTGTCCGCCGCGTTGAACGCTCCTGCCGAGGAGACACGCTTCGGCGTGTTCCGGCTATGAGCCTCCTGGTCGCACATCATGAGGGCACGGCCTTTCTGACCCTCGACCGGCCGGCCCTGCACAATGCCTTCGATGACAATCTCATTCGCGACTTGACGGCCGCTTTCACCGATGCCGGTCATGATCCGGCCACGCGTTTCATCGTGCTTGGTGCCAGCGGCACGACCTTCTCGGCGGGCGCCGATCTCAGCTGGATGCGCCGCATGGCGGCCTATACACCGGCGGAGAATTTGGCGGATGCGCGCGCGCTCGCCAATCTCATGCATGTCATCGATCTCTGCCCCAAGCCGACCATCGCCCGCGTGCATGGTTCGGCCTTTGCCGGTGCCATCGGCCTCATCGCCTGCTGCGATATCGCCGTCGGCGTGCCGGCCGCGCAATTCGCCATCACCGAGGTGCGGCTTGGCCTCATTCCCGCAGTAATTTCGCCCTATCTGGTGCGGGCGATGGGGGCACGCGCTGCGCGGCGCTGGATCCTGACCGGCGAGCGCTTCTCGGCCGCGGAGGCCGTGGCGCTCGGCCTGCTGCACGAAGTGGTGGAACCGGAGGAGTTGGATGCCGCCGTGCATCGCCATCTCGATTCTTTGCGCCTCGCCCCGCCGGGTGCACTGGCGGCAGCGAAGCGGATCGTCGAGATGGTCGACCGGCCGATCAACGAAGCGGTGATCGAGGCGACCGCGCAGGAGATCGCCACCGCCCGCATCGCCCCCGAGGGCCGCAAGGGCATCGCCGCCTTCCTGGAAAAACGCAAGCCCGACTGGCAGGCGTGACGTGATGGTTTCAGATGGCGGCCTCCATGCCGATTATTCAATTGCAGGCTGGGCCGTGCCACTTGCTCCCTCACCCTGTCCCTCTCCCACGAGGGGAGAGGGAACGCTGTGGCGGCTATTAGTTTTCTCGTCACCAAAGGAGTGTTTCCAGGCATCTGGCACCGATGCCTGCGACGGGCTCGCTGAGCTCCCTCGCCCCTTGTGGGAGAGGGTCGGGGTGAGGGGGAGTTGCTCGGTGAAAGCTAAGTGAGCGCCATGACGATCACGCCTAAACCCATCCGCAAGATCCTGATCGCCAATCGTAGCGAGATCGCCTGCCGTGTCATCCGTACGGCGCGGCGCATGGGGATTGCCAGCGTGGCGATCTTCTCCGAGGCCGATCGCGCCGCTTTGCATGTGGAGCAGGCGGATGAGGCCTATCCGCTGGGCGGCGTGACGGCGCGCGAGAGTTATCTCGCCGTCGATAAGGTGTTGGCCGCAGCCAAGGCCAGCGGCGCCGATGCGATCCATCCCGGTTATGGCTTTCTCTCGGAGAACGCCGGTTTCGCGGCAGCTTGCGCCACCGCTGGCATCATCTTCATCGGCCCCTCGGCGGAAACTATCGACGCCATGGGATCGAAGAGTGCCGCCAAGCGGTTGATGCAGGGGGCGGGCGTCCCCCTGGTGCCCGGCTATCACGACGAAGATCAGAATCCGGCCATTCTGGCGCAAGCGGCCGATCGCATCGGCTATCCGGTGCTGATCAAGGCGACCGCCGGCGGCGGTGGCAAGGGGATGAAGATCGTCGAGCAAGCGGGGCAGTTTGCCGAAGCGCTCGCTTCCGCCCAGCGCGAGGCGAAGAATGCTTTTGGCGATGACCGGGTGCTGGTCGAGCGTTACCTGACCAAGCCGCGCCATATCGAGATGCAGGTCTTTGCCGATGGCCATGGCAATGTATTGCATCTCTTCGAACGCGATTGCTCGATCCAGCGGCGCCACCAGAAGGTGGTGGAGGAAGCACCGGCCCCCGGCATGAGTGCGGAACGTCGCGCGCAGATGGGGGCCGCGGCAGTGGCGGCGGCGCGCTCGGTCGATTATCGCGGTGCCGGCACGGTGGAATTCATCGTCGAGGGTGACGATTTCTATTTCATGGAAATGAACACGCGCCTGCAGGTGGAACATCCCGTCACCGAGGCGATCACCGGCCTCGATCTCGTCGAATGGCAGATCCGTGTCGCCCAAGGCGAGGCGCTGCCCTGGCACCAGGAGGAGATTGCAGCCAAAGGCCATGCCATCGAGGTGCGGCTCTATGCCGAGGATCCGGCGCGCGATTTTCTGCCGCAGACCGGCCATCTCGATCATCTTCATCTGCCGGCCGATCTGCCCGGCATCCGCGTCGATAGCGGCTTTCGCGCCGGTGACACGGTCTCGATCCATTATGACCCCATGCTGGCGAAGATCATCGCCTTTGGCCAGGATCGCCACGAAGCGGTGATGCGGCTGCATGCGGCATTGGCGCGGACGGAAGTCGTCGGCATCGGCAATAACCGCGCCTTCCTCTATCAGGTGCTGGGTCATCCGGCTTTTGCCGCGGCAGAACTCGACACCGGTTTCATCGAACGGTATCGGGCGACATTGTTGCCGCAATTGCTGCCGGCCGATCGCCACTGGATCGGTCTGGCAGCGCTGGCGCTGCTCAGTCGAGCTCATGTCGTGGCGGGTCAAGCGGTCGATCCACTTGACCCTTTCAGCCCATGGCACAGTGCCGATTTCTGGAGCAATACGCCGACGGCTCCCGGGGCTGTCGGCACGCGGCCGGAGGAAGAGGCCGGTTCCGGCTTCCAACTGCATCTGCGCGATGGTGATGAGAAACAAAGCCTGCGCGCCTGGCGCCAGGGCCAGGACAGGTTCAGCCTGCGTCTCGCAGATGGCACGCTGCTCGAGATTGCCGGTGGCCTGTCGGCCAATGCGCATCTCGATGGCGCGATCGACGGCGTGCCAGCCAAGGGGCGGGCGATCTTCACCAGCGACAAGCTGACATTGTTCTGTAATGGCGGAGAGCGGGTTTTCGGTCTCTGGGACCCGCGCGAGGGTGTTGTCGGGGCAGAGAGCCGGGGCGATCGCATCCTGTCACCGATGCCGGGCAGCGTGATTGCGGTCCAGGTCAAAGTCGGCGATCATGTCACCCAGGGCATGTCCCTGATGATCGTCGAGGCGATGAAAATGGAACATACCATCCGGGCGCCGCGTGACGGGATTGTCGCGGCCCTACCTTTCGCCAAGGGTGACCTCGTTACCGAGGGCGTCGAGCTGGTTGCGCTGGAAGAAGCCAAGTGAGCGACAATGATGTCGTCAAGGTCGTCGAGGTTGGGCCGCGCGACGGGCTGCAGAACGAAGCGAAGCGCGTACCGGTGGAGGTACGCATCGCCCTCGTCGATGCGCTGACCGCCGCCGGCCTGCCGGTCATCGAGGTCGGTGCCTTCGTCTCGCCGAAATGGGTGCCGCAGATGGCCGACAGCGATGTCGTTCTGCGCAGCATCGAGCGCCAGCCGGGCCGGCAATATCCCGTTTTGGTACCCAATCTCCAGGGCTATGAAGCGGCACGCTCCGCCGGGGCGCAGGAAATCTCCATCTTCGCCGCCGCCAGTGAGGCATTCAGCCAGCGCAACATCAATTGCTCGATCGCCGAAAGCCTGGACCGCTTCCGCCCGGTGGCAACGGCGGCGCGGATCGCCGGCCTCACCTTGCGTGGCTATATCAGCTGTGTCCTCGGCTGTCCCTATCAAGGCGCGGTGCCGGTGGCCGATGTGGTGCGGGTGGCGCGCGATCTCGTCGCCATGGGCTGCGGCGAGATCTCGCTCGGCGACACCATCGGCGTCGGCACGGCGAGCCAGGCGCGGGAAGTCGTCGCGGCCGTGGCGCGGGAGATCGGTCTCGCCAAGGTTGCGGTGCATTTCCATGACACCTATGGCCAGGCGCTGGCTAATGTTATCGCCTGCCTCGATCTCGGCGTGCGCGTGGTCGATGCCTCGGTGGCCGGTCTCGGTGGCTGTCCCTATGCCAAGGGGGCGACCGGCAATCTCGCGACCGAGGATCTCGTCTACATGCTGAACGGCCTCGGCCTCAAGACCGGCATCGATCTCGACGATCTCATCGCCGCCGGAGAGGGCATCTGCAGTTATCTCGGCAAACCACCAGCCTCACGGGCCGCGCGGGCCATCATCGCCAAGCGACACATGTGACGTCATGAACCAGGCCATCCGGTTGCGCTGCTGCCTCGGCGCCGCTTTGTTCGCGCTAGCGCTGCTCGGCCTATCCGCCCGGGCCATCGCCGCGCCGGCACAGCTCATCAGCTTTCCCGGCAAGGATGTGACCTTGCAAGGTTGGCTCTATCTTCCAGATGGCCCGGGACCGCATCCGGCCGTGGTCGCCTTGCATGGCTGCGGTGGCATCGTCGATAAATCCGGCAAGCCGGGTGCAAGGCCCGAGGATTGGGGACAGCGGCTGACCTCAATGGGCTTTGTCGTGCTCTTCCCGGACAGTTTCACCTCGCGCAAGCTGGGGCCGCAATGCCGGACGGCGGAACGTGATGCACGGCCGAGCCATGAGCGGACCGATGATGCCAATGCGGCGCTCGCTTTTCTCGCCGGCCGGTCCGATGTGAAGGCTTCCGCGATCTCGCTGATGGGCTGGTCGAATGGCGGCACGACGGTGCTCTATGGTGTCGAGCCCCGGCATAAGCCGGTGGGAGCAGTGGACTTCGCCAAGGCGGTCGCCTTCTATCCCGGCTGTCATGCGCTCTTGGCCGGGCATTGGCAGGCCCGGCTACCTCTGATGATCCTGATCGGTGGCGCCGATGACTGGACGGCAGCGGAACCGTGCCGGGAATTGACCGATGCGGCCAATGCGCAGCATGAAGCAGTCGATCTGACCGTTTATCCCGGCGCCTATCACGAATTCGACGATCCCGATCAGCCGGTGCATGAGCTGAACGGGCTTGCCTTCACCGCCGACAATTCCGGCTATGCCCATGCCGGCACCAATCCCGCCGCCCGCGCCGATGCGATCCAGCGGGTGCCGGCTTATCTGACGCGGTAGTCGGTCAGGCCGCCGCTTTCGCCGCGATCTTGCTGAAGGCGCGACCCTCGGCATCAAAGAGATGCAGATGCTCGTTATCGGCAGAAATGCTGCAGGTGTCGCCGACATCCAGCGGCGTGGTGCCGCGGACTTCCGCCACCAGTGGCGCGCCGCTGCCATTGCCGAGGCGGATATGGGCATAGCCGATATCGCCCAGCCGCTCGATCAGATCGACCGAGCCGGATAAAGCGATCGCGCCCGATTGACTGGCGGCATTGCCGCCCGTTGTCACCTTCAGATGTTCCGGCCGCAGGCCCAGGGTCACCTGGTCGCCGGCATTGAGCGCGGCCATGCCCCAGATCTGCCGTGGCACGGTCAGGCGCAACCCATTATCGCTCTGCAGGACGAGGTTCTGGTCGCTGGCTTCGGCGATGCGACCGGGGATGAAGTTCATCGCCGGCGAGCCGATGAAGCCGGCGACGAAGAGATTGGCCGGATGGTAATAGAGCTCCATCGGTTTGCCGGCCTGCTCGATGCGGCCCTTGTTCATCACCACGATCTTGTCGGCAAGCGTCATCGCCTCGACCTGGTCATGGGTCACATAGACGATAGTCGCCTTCAGCATGCGATGCAGCTTGGCGAGCTCGATGCGGGTATTGACGCGCAAGGCGGCGTCGAGATTGGAGAGCGGCTCGTCGAACAGGAAGACTTCCGGTTCGCGCACGATGGCGCGGCCAATGGCGACACGCTGGCGCTGGCCGCCGGAAAGATCGCGCGGCTTGCGGTCGAGCAAAGCCTCGAGTTTCAGGATGCGGGCCGCCTCCTGCACCCGGCGCTCGATCTCGGTCTTCGGGAAGCCGGCGAATTTCAGGCCGAAGCCCATATTGCCGCGCACATCCATATGCGGATAGAGCGCATAGGATTGGAACACCATGGCGATCTGGCGTTGCGCCGGCGGCAGGTCATTGACCTTGCGGCCGCCGATCTCGATCTTGCCGGTGGTCGATTGCTCGAGGCCGGCAATGGTGCGCAGCAGAGTCGACTTGCCACAGCCCGAGGGGCCGACCAGGACGACGAAGCTGCCATCCTCGACGGTGAGGTCGATGTTCTTCAGGATCTCGGCGCTGCCATAGGACTTGCAGAGTTTTTCGGTTCGGACTTCAGCCATGGCAATGCCCCAGCAAACAATCGATGAAAGAGAACAGGCCCGGCATCATTTCACCGCCCCGGAAGTGAGGCCGCGGATCAGCTGGCGCGAGAACAGCATATAGAGGATGAGGACGGGAATGATCGCCGTCGACAGGGCGGCCAGCACCGAATTCCAGTCGATGATGTACTGGCCGATGAATTGCTGGATGCCGAGCGTGATGGTCTGCTTGCCGCCGGACGGCGCCAGGATCAGCGGGAACCACAGATCGTTCCAGACCGGGATCATGCTGAAGACGGCAACCGTCGCCATCGCCGGGCGCAGCAGCGGCAGGATGATCCAGAAGAAGATGCTGTATTCGCTGAGACCGTCGCAGCGCGCCGCCTCGCGGAGATCGCGGGGGATCTGCTCGATGAATTCCGAGAGGATGAAGATCGAGAGCGGCAGGCCCTGCGCGGTATAGACCAGGATCAGTGCCGTCAGCGTGTTGTTGAGATCGAGATGGGTCATCATCTTCAGGATCTCGACCGAACCGAGGCGGATCGGCACCATGATGCCGATGGCGAAGAACAGCTTGAGGAGCGTATTGCCCTTGAAGCGGTATTCGCTGAGCCCCCAGGCCGCCATGGCGCCGATCAGCAGCACCGCCGCCACCGTCACCACGGTGACCGTCAGGCTGTTGACGTAATAGCCCATCACGGCGCTGTCGGAGAAAACCTTCTGATAGCCGATCAGCGAGAAGGTCGAGGGTGTTGGCAGCGCCAGCGGCGCGCCGAAGATCGCCTTGCGCGCCTTCACCGAATTGACCAGCGTGAGGACGATCGGAAAGAGGGCGAGCGCCGTGTAAGCCAGCAGGATGATATGGACGGAGAGGGCGCTGATCTTGCGTTGCATGGCGTCCTCCCTCAGAAGCTGTAGCGCTGCATGCGGCGCTGCACGGCGAAGAGATAGATCAGCAAGCCGGCGAGGATGACCAGGAACATCATGGTGGCGATGGTGGCCCCCATGGTCGGATTGCCAACCTGCAGCTGGTTGCCGAAGAAGGTGCGGTAGAAGAGGGTGCCCATGATGTCGCTGGCGAAATTCGGTCCGGCGAGCGCCCCCTTGACCGTGTAGATGAGGTCGAAAGCGTTGAAGTTGTTGACGAAGGTCAGGACCGAGACGAGGCCGATGGTCGGCATGACCAGCGGCAGCTTCACATGGAAGAAGACCTGGAACTGGTTGAGGCCGTCGACCGTGGCGGCATCGCTCAGTTCCTGCGGGATCGCCAGCAAGGCGGCATAGATCAGGATCATCGGGATGCCGACAAACTGCCAGACCGAGATCAGCGACAGGGTGGCAAGCGCGGTGCCCTCCTGGCCGAGCCAGGGGCCGAAGAGGAAGCCAAGACCGAAGAATTTCAGGAAGCCCGAGGCGATGCCCCAGAGCGGATTGAGAATGAGCTGCCAGGAGAAGCCGATGATCACCACCGACAACATGGTCGGCATGAAGATGAGCGTGCGATAGGTCGAGCGCAGGCGCAAGCGCGGCAGGCTCAGCAGTGCGGCGAGGCCGATGCCGATCGGGTTCTGCACGCACATATGGATGGCGAAGAAGATGAAGTTGTTGCGTAGCGCATTCCAGAAGGGGGCGGACCAGGTAGCATCGGTCAGCAGTGTGATGAAATTGCCGAGGCCGACGAAATGGCTGGCGCCGGTTTCATCGGTGGTTGCGGTCGAATAGAGGATGGTGGCGATCAGCGGATAGACCGAGAACAAGGTATAGACCGCCGCCGCCGGACCAATGAAGAAGACCAGCAGGCGCAGGTAGGCACCGCGGCTGGTGCCGCTGAGGCCGCTGGCTTTGCTGGCGCTGATGTCAGTCGATATGACGGCGTCACTCATCTTCCGGTTCCTCGATCCCGTGGGGAACGCGACGGGAATTCCGCCTCATGTTCCCCGGAATCCGGCCGCGCGACAAGCCCGGCTTGGGCGGCCGGCGACCGATAGCTTAACGTTTTCACGGTGTTTGCCGGTTATCGGGGCCATCTCTCGCGATGGCCCCGAACCCGCATTGCATCAATCTATTATTGATGCGGCTTGTACCACTTGGCGAGGTCGTCCTCGGCCTGTTTGGCAGCCTGATCCGGCGTCATGGTGCCATTCAGCACCTGGGCCGAGACGTTCCACAGATCGTTCTCCAGATTCGGCGTCCCGCGGGACAGGATCTGGTACGAGTTGCGGATCGTCGTCTTGCATTCACCGCGCCAGCTCAGGAAGGTCTGGGCCACCGGATCCTTGATATCGGCCTTCACATTGGCGAGCGGGAAGAAGCCCGGCAGCGCGTTGGCATAGATGGTGGCGAATTCCGGCGAGGTCGTCCATTCCAGGAACTTCTTCGCATCGGCCTGGTTCTTCGACTTCGCGTTGATGCCCATGCCGAGATCGACATGGTCGGAGACGTAGCACTGCTTCACGCCGGCCGGCAGCGGCGGCTTGAAGGCACCGAAATCGAGACCGCCCTGGGCGCGGAAGGTGGAGATTTCCCAAGAACCGGCCGGATAGATCGCCGCCTTGCCGAGGGTGAAGATGTTCTGGCTGTCGGCATAGGTCTGCGCCTTGTAGCCGTCACCCATATAGGGCGCCCATTTGGCGAGATCCTTGAAGGTGTCGACATAGGCGGCGTCGGTGAACTTCCCCTTGCCGGAGATCAGCGCCTTGCGGCCTTCCTCACCCTTCCAGTAATTCGGGCCGATATTCTGGAAGCCCATGGTGGCCGCTTCCCACTGGTCAGCGGTGCCCATGTCGATCGGAATATAGGTGCCGTCTTTCTTGATCTTCTCGAGATCGGCGTAGAATTCCTCTTCCGTCTTCGGCTCGGTAATGCCGAGCTTCTGGAAGGCTTCCTTGTTGTAGATGAAGCCGTGGATGACCGAGGCGACGGGGACGCAGAAGGTGTCCTTGCCGTCATCGGTGGTCCAGGCGGTCTTGGCGAAGGTCGAGAACTTGTCCATGCCGGGCAGGCTGTTCAGCTTCACCAGATGACCCTTGTTATAGAGGTCGAGCGAGGCGTCGAAGGGGCGGCAGGTGATGATGTCGCCGGCGGTGCCACCTTCCAGGCGGGCATTCAGCGCCGCGTTGTAATCCTTGGGCGGGCTCGGCGAGAAGACGACGGTGATATCCGGATGCACCTTGTTGAAAGCCGGGATGATCTGGGTCTTCCAGATATCGGCATCGTCATTGCGCCAGCTTTCGATAGTGATGGTGCCGGCATGCGCCAGGCTGCTGGCCCCGGCCAGCATGCTCGCCGCAAGTAGCGCGGCTTTAAGCGTCTGCTTTGTCGTCATGGGTGAGACTCCTTCCTCCCTGTTTGCCGCATTGGCGGCGGTCACGCCCGTGCCAGTTGTTCCAGCGCGAGTCGAAGATTGTTCTGTTTGTCCCGCAGCAGATGTTCCGCCGCCGCGAGATCCTTGGCGCCGGCGCAGAGCAGCACAGCCGGCTTGATATGCCCGCTGGTCTGCCGCAACGCCTCGGTGGCGCGTGGCTCGTCCACATGGGTGATCCGCCGCACCATGCCGATGGCGCGCTGGCGCAGCTTCTCGTTATTGGCCTGCACATTGACCATCATGCCGCCATAAACATTGCCGAGGCGGATCTGTGCCAAAGTGGAGAGCAGGCCGAGCGCAGATTTTTGCGCCGTGCCGGCACCCATGCGGGTGGAACCGGCGATCACTTCGGCGCCGGTCGCGAGATGAATGGGATGGGTGGCGACCGACAGCAGGGGCGAGGGCATGTTGCTGGCGATGCCGATCACCGTCGCGCCCGCCTGTTTCGCGACATCGGCCGCGGCCACGGTATAGCGGGTGCGGCCGCTGGCGCTGACGCCGATCAGCACGTCATGCGGCTGCAGCTTGAGTGCCGTGGCCTCGGCCGTGCCAGCCTGGTCATCATCCTCGGCGGGACCGTCGATATCGATCAGCGATGACGTGCCGCCGGCGATGAGGAAATGGATGCGGTCGAGGGAGAGGCCGAAGGTGCCCGGTAATTCGGCACCATCCTGCACGGCGATGGAAATCGAGCTGCCGGCGCCGGCATAGACCAACCGCCCACCCTGGCGCAGACCATCGGCCAAGGCTTGCGCCGCTGCTGCGATCTGCTGCCTGGCCTGGCGCACCGCTTCAATCGCCCGCTGCTGGCCGTCGGCCAGGGCCTCCAGGATCTGCTGGTCGCTCCAGAGATCGAGATCGGCGAAGCGATCATTGCTATCTTCGGTGCTCGGCACGTCTGTGCCGGAGCTGGGGGCGCGGGGCATGGGTACGGTCTATCCGATCCTTGTCTGCGGTAACGTCAGTACCATACCAGAACAGTACCACATGTCTACCAGCTGTTCAGTCAGCCGGCATTTTTCTGAGAAAGGAAAGAAATCAGATGAAGTTATAACATTTATCTATTTGTTATAGTTAATATTTATTCGTTACGCGGCGATATAATGCTCCGAGAGCAAGAAAAAATCGATTTCTAAATGGTATCTTTCTGGTATTGTGCGAAGCAAAGGGAGGCACGCTGAATGAGCGAAGGGCTGTATCTCGGAATCGATGGCGGTGGCAGCAAGTGCCGGGCCCGGATTCGCGATTCCGCAGGCCGTCTCCTGGGCGAGGCCGAAGGCGGTCACGCCAATATCTATCGCGACCGGCAGGAAGCCATTGCCTCGATCCTCGGCACCGCCCGTGCGGCGGCCGCGGCAGGGGATCTCGATGACAGCCAGTTCAAGCATCTCCATGCCGGCTTCGGCCTGGCCGGCATCACCACCGAGAAGATGGCGCGCGAGATCGAAGCCGAGCACTGGCCGTTTGCCAGCGTCACAGCAGACAATGATGCCTATGCCGCCTGCCTCGGGGCCCATGAGGGACATGATGGCGGCATCGTCATCACCGGCACCGGCTCGGCGGGCTTGGCGGTGATCGGCGGGCATCGCCGCGCTCTGGGCGGTTGGGGTTTCCAGATCGGCGATGACGGCTCGGGTGCGCGTATCGGCCATGCCGCGGTCCGGCGCGCCGTGCTGGCCGGTGATCATCTGGCACCGCAGTCGCCCTTGCTGACCAGCATCCTTGCCAAGTTCCACCATGATCTTGCCGCTATCACTGCCTGGGCGCGCCATGCCGAGGCCGGCGATTATGCGCAATACGCGCCGCAGGTGATCGCCGCCGGCCATGCCGGCGACAGCGAGGCGACCGCCATCCTCAAGGCAGCGGGGGCGAGCCTCGGCGACATGCTGCTGGCCCTGAAGGGCTTCGGTGCGCCCCGCCTGTCATTGATCGGCGGG
>DATMUQ010000111.1:0-2709 GCA_035563795.1 Terriglobales bacterium
AAGACCATCCTGGCCGTCGATCGTGCTGACACCGGCGAGCCAGACCTTCAGCAGTTCCGGATGCTGCTTCATCATGGCGCTGGCGGCGTCCTTGCCGCTCTTGCCTTCCTTGAGCATCATGTGGATGCCCTGGTTCTCGAACTCGACATTGAACTTCAGCTGGCTGAACATCTTGGCGATGTTCGGGCATTGCGCCGCATAGCCCTTGCGCGACAATGTGTAGACGTCGGAGCTGCCGTAATTGGCGCCGAAGATATCCGCGCCGCCGCTGAGATAGGTCATCTTATAGTCGATGTTCATGGCATGCGGCTCCCAGCCCATGAAGGCGACCCACCTGCCCTTATGATAATCCTTGTCGACCTGGGTCAGCATGCCCTGCTCACTGGATTCGACCACCTTCCATTTGCCGAGATCGTATTCGTTCTTGTTCAAGGCATCGATCAGCGGCTGGTTGCTGCCGGGCTCGATGCCGTAGATCTTGTGGTCGAACTTGTCGGCGAACTTATTGAGATCGGCGAAGTCTTTCACCCCGGCATCGGCCACGTAAGTTGGGACGGCCACGGTGTATTTGGCGCCCAGCAGATTAGGCCCCAGCACCTCGACCGAGCCCTCGTCGAAATACTGCTTGAACTGCTCGTTCTGCACCGGGCGCCAGTTGCCCATGAAGACGTCGAGCTTGCCGAGCTTCAGCGCCTGGTAGACGACATCGATGCCGAGGAGATCGCTCTTCAGCTTGTAGCCGAGGTTGTCGGTCAGCACGTCCGCCACAGCAGTCGTGAAGGCGATATCGGTCCAGCCCAGTTCCGCCACATGAACCCCACTGCAGGTGGCCGCGTCATCGGCCCGGGCGGTGGTGCTTGCAGCCGGTAGCACGGCCAGGGTGATCAGGGTCGTCATGCCGGCGGACAACAAACCCGCCTTCAGGCTGCGCGTGAAAGTCATGTCTCTCTCCCAGTCGAGATGTTGCTTGTGGGTTCAGCCTGCGACGGGTTCATCCCGCGAAGGCTTGGCCGCTTCCAAGGCGGCCTTGTCGCGCAGGCTATGCCTGGGATTTATGCTGGTCAAATAAAAAACTGGATACATATCCAATTTTCTGGCCATCAGAAAAACAAACTGAGCATCCAGCTTGGATTTAATCGCTGTCTCGGCTAAAAGAATCAAGGGTTTGAGGTAGCCAATCAAACGGATTGGCAGGATTGGAGACAGCGACGGCATGCGGACCAGCATCGAGGCCATCCGGCGGCAGGACCTGATCAAGGCAGCCTATGAAGCCTTCCGCATACACGGCTTCCGCGGCCTCACCATGGCCCGGATCGGCCAGCAGGCCGGCATGTCGCACGGCATCATTAACTACTACTTCAAGAGCAAGGACGACCTGCTGATTGCCATGATGCGCTATGGCAACGGCTTGATTATGAAAGAAGTTGTCCGCCTGTTGAAGACGGCGACCACGCCGCTGGAGCGGCTCGACGCGATCATCGAGGGCAACTTTCCCGAAGAGCTCTACGACCGCCCGGCCGCCAATGCCTGGGTCTCATTCTATTCGGCGGTGCCCGAGCACCCGGAATTCATGCGGCTGCAAAGCATGTTCTACCGGCGGCTCGACAGCAACCTGCATGAATGCCTGCGCCACCTCACCAGCCGCGCCGAAGCCGAGATCATCGTCAAGGGCATCAGCATCATGATCGACGGATTGTGGATGCGCTGTGCCCTGGAGAAGGAAGGCTTCGAACGGCTGGAGGCCATCAACCTGATCAAGGACTACGCCCATCGGCGACTTGACAAGTAGCTGCGATAACGGCGTTAACAAACTGATTTTTCAGCAATAAATATTCGACACTCACCTCAGGCATTGTCTGAGGAAGGATTATTTCGTCGCAAAACTTGACGATCATCCAATTTTTTAATTAAACATCTAAAGCCGGTTTGTGCCGGTCCTTATCTGCCCCTGACCCGAGAGTATCCGCCATGGCCACCATGCTCGCCGCCCTGCTGACCCAGACCGGATCGCCGCTTGAGCTGCGCCAGGTGCCGGTGCCGACACCGGGTGCCGGCGAGGTGCTGATCAAGCTCGAGGCCTGCGGTCTCTGCCATACCGATCTCCATGTCTGGGACGGCTCGGCCAGTGCCGCCGGCCATCCGGAGCCGTTGATCCTCGGCCATGAAGGGATCGGCCGGGTGGTCGAACTCGGCGCTGGCGTGAAGCACTTCCGGATCGGCGACCGGGTGGCTTTGCCCTGGCTGCACGATACCTGCGGTCATTGCCGCGAATGCCTGACCGGCCATGAATCCTTCTGCGCCGAACAGCGCGCCCATGGCTTCAGCGTCCAAGGCGGCTTCGCCGAATATGCCGTCGTCCAGGCCGCCTTCACCACCCGCATCCCGGACGGGCTCGATCCGATCGATGCCGCCCCCCTGCTCTGCGCCGGGGTCACCGCCTATGGCGCCATCGCCAAGGCCGAGCTCGCCCCGGGCAAGACCTGCATGGTGGTGGGCTGCGGCGGGCTCGGCCTTTATGCGATCCAACTGGCGAAGCGTGCCGGTGCCCGGGTGGTGGCGGTCGACACCAGCGCCCGCAAGCTGGAGATCGCACGGGCCGCCGGTGCCGATCACGGCTTCCTAGCTGGCGAGGATCCGGGTGCACAAACCAAGGCGATCGGCGGCGCCGATGCCTGCCTCAATTTCGCGCCCAGCACCGCGCCCTGGGAG
>DATMUQ010000112.1:0-11194 GCA_035563795.1 Terriglobales bacterium
AAGCCGCAGCTCCGAAGTTGAAGGTTGTCGATTCCGGGATCAAGCCGGCTGCGCCGAAATCCTATGCCAGCGTCAGCGTGAAGGATAACCGGTCGGGTCAGAATTGGGAGCTGCCGGTGCTCAAGGGCACGATCGGTCCCGACGTGGTCGATGTGCGCAAGCTGTATGGCGATCATGGCCTGTTCACCTACGATCCGGGCTATGGCTCGACCGGTTCGACGCAATCGGCCGTCACCTATATCGATGGTGAGGAAGGCATCCTCATGCATCGCGGCTATCGCATCGAGGAACTGGCGAAGCACAGCGACTTCATGGAGGTCTGCTATCTGCTGCTGGAAGGCGAATTGCCGAATGCCAAGCAGAAGGCCGATTTCAAGAAGGACATCACCTATCACACGATGCTGCATGAGCAGATCGCGTCCTTCTATCGCGGCTTCCGCCGTGACGCGCATCCGATGGCCGTCATGGTGGCGGTAGTCGGTGCGCTCTCGGCCTTCTATCACGACAGCACCGACATCCATGATCCGCATCAGCGCATGGTCGCCTCGCACCGCCTGATTGCCAAGGTGCCGACTATTGCTGCCATGGCCTACAAATATTCGGTGGGCCAGCCTTTCGTTTATCCGCATAACGATCTCAGCTACGCGGAAAACTTCCTGCGCATGACCTTTGCCGTACCGGCCGAGGACTATAAGATCGATCCCGTCGTCGCCAAGGCGATGGACCGCATCTTCATCCTGCATGCCGATCACGAGCAGAACGCCTCGACCTCGACAGTGCGCATGGCCGGCTCCTCGGGCGCCAATCCCTTCGCCTGCATTGCCGCTGGCATCGCCTGCCTCTGGGGCCCGGCCCATGGCGGCGCCAATGAAGCCGTGCTTGCCATGCTGCACGAGATCGGCTCAGTCGACCGCATCCCGGAATACATCAAGCGGGCGAAGTCGAAGGACGATAATTTCCGCCTGATGGGCTTCGGCCACCGTGTCTATAAGAACTATGATCCGCGCGCGACGGTGATGCGCGAATCCTGCCATGAAGTCCTGGATGCCCTCGGCAAACGCGATGAGCCGCTGCTGGCCCTGGCGATGGAACTGGAACGGATTGCCCTGGAAGACGACTATTTCGTCTCCCACAAGCTGTTCCCGAATGTCGACTTCTATTCGGGCATCATCCTGCAGGCGATCGGCTTCCCGACCTCGATGTTCACGGTGCTCTTCGCCGTGGCCCGCACCGTCGGCTGGGTCGCTCAGTGGAAGGAAATGATCGAGGATCCGACACAGCGTATCGGTCGTCCGCGCCAGCTCTATACCGGCTATGGCGAGCGTCCCTTCGTGCCGCTCAACAAGCGCAAGTAAGAAACATCTCAGGCCAAACGAAAACCCCGCCGAGAAATCGGCGGGGTTTTTCTTTAGGCTTGATCGAAAGAAAGGAGCGATCAGTCCTTGGCTTCGATCAGCTCGATCTTGTAGCCATCCGGATCTTCGATGAAGGCGATGACGGAACCACCATGCTTCATCGGACCGGGCGCACGCGGGATCTTGACGCCTTCCTTGGCCAGCTGATCGCAGGTGCCATAGATATCCGGCACATTGATCGCAAGGTGGCCGAAGGCGGTACCGAGTTGATACGGCTCCTTCTGCCCCCAATTGTGAGTCAGCTCGATCACCGCATTGTCTTCCTCGGTGCCATAACCGACGAAAGCCAAGGTGAATTCACCGCTTGGATAGTCCTTGCGGCGCATCAGATTCATGCCGAGCAGACGGGTATAGAAATCGATCGACTTATCGAGATCGAACACCCGGATCATGGTATGGGCCAGCTTGAACGACGCGGCCTGTGCCGATGCCTGAGCCATCGCGAGCTCCTTTGGTTAAGCGTAACTGGCTAGGCGTGATGCCGATCAGTCACGTATCATGGCGGCGAAAGTCGCTTCGGCAACCAGCTGGTCGCCGACCTTCGCTTCGCCGATAAACTTCCACACAGGACCGCGGTTCCGGTCCTTGCGGACGATCAGGCGCAGCTGGTCGCCCGGCAGAACCGGCTTGCGGAACCGGGCGTTCTCGATGCTCATGAAATAGACCAACTTGCCCTCGAAGGCGGCGCCCAAGGTGTGCACCACCAGCACGGCAGCAGTCTGCGCCATGGCCTCGACGATCATGACACCTGGCAGCACCGGGTCGGTCGGAAAGTGGCCCTGAAATACCGCCTCGTTCATCGAGACATTCTTGATGCCCGTCGCCGTCACGTCGCTGATCATGTTCTCGACCCGGTCGATGAACAACAGCGGATAGCGATGGGGGATCATGCGCATGATCCCCTTCGCGTCGACGTTAATGCCCGAGGCTGCTTCTGTTTCAGTCATCTCCGTATCGGCCATCTGCGATCAGAACTTAACGGAAGGCAGCTTCTGGTTCAGCTGTGCAACCACGTCCGGGGTGATGTCGACCACATTGGGGCCCCAGGCCACGGCTTCCTTGTACAGCACCATGGTTATGTTCTTCTGCTGGACGATCTGCTTGACGATCGCTAGGCTCTGGGTCTGGATCTGCTCCAGGGCGCCATTGACCGCGGTATCCAGTGCGCGGCGCTTGGTCTGATAGTCCTGGCGCATCTGGTCGTCCTGCTTGATCAGATCCGCGCGCTTGTTCTGGTAATCCTGCGGCGTCATCGTCGCACGCTGCTGCTCCAGCAGCTGGCTCTGCTTCGCCAGGGAATCACGGCGCTTCTGGGTGTCATCCTCGAGCTGCTTCAGACGCTGATTGCCGGCCGCCTGCAGGCCTTTGCCAACGGTCGACTGGGTCATGATACCCTTGCTGTCGATCACGGCGATGACCACAGGTGCCGCCTGCGCCACGGCAGTGCCGGGGTGAACGGTGGCGACCACACCGGCGCCGACCGTCGTGGCCAGGGCCACCGTCAGGATGGAAGCAATCTTTGTAACGTAACGCACTTTAAGCTCTCCAATTCTCATAAATGTCAGAACGACGTGCCGACACTGAAGTTGAACAATTCGGTCTGGTCATCCTTGTCCTTTTGGATGGGCAGGGCAACGTCCACCGCCAGAGGACCGAAAGGCGAAACCCAGGTCAGGCCGACGCCAGCAGACACCCGAATCAAATGACTATCGTGAATATCGATATGGCTCTTCGGATCCGGGTCCGTCACCAGACCGAAATCCGAGAACATCCGACCACGAATTTGATACTCCTCCGGCAGGCCAAGTGGGAAGCCCAGGCTGACAGTGCCCGCGGCCATGAACTTGCCGCCGATCGACCCGTCCTTGGTCTTGGCATTCTCGTCACGCGGACCGACACCGTTATCGGCGAAACCGCGCAGACTCTGGCCACCAAGCTTGAAGGAGTCGCCGAAGTGCAGGTAGTCGCCGAACAGCGGCTCAATATACCCGGTCTGGCCGGTAACGCCGAGAGACACCGTTTTGCTGCGGTTGAACGGGTAGAAATATCCGCCGCTCAGGATGCCCTTGGCTGCATAGACCGACCCGCCGACGCCGATATAGTCGGTTTCCAGGTTCACATAATACCCGTCCCGCGGGTCAAACTTGGCGTCACGACGATCATAAAGTAGGTTCGATTTCAAGGTCGACCGGTACTCATAGCCCTCATCGTCCTTGATCACCTGCGAGGCCTTATTGTCGATATGATAGATATCGTCGGCGGAGAAGGTATAGCCCAGCGTGTGCCGGGTATATTCCGTGACGTCATAGCCGAGCGAGGTGGTGAAGCCGGTCGACATCTGGCGATACCGGTCATGCGCGGCTTCATAACGCGTATGGAAGATACCGACGGTCGCCGACATCGGCTTGTCCAGGAAATACGGATCGGTGAAGTTGATCGCACCACCGGACCGCTTGCCTGAGATCTGGATCTGAACCGACAGATCCTGGCCCTTGCCGAGCAGGTTGCGTTCTTCCGCACCGATGGTGCCCAACGGACCATCCGAGGTCGAGAAACCGGCACCGAAGCTCAAGCTACCCGTCGACTTTTCCTGCACCTTGACCTTGATCACGGTCTTGTCGGGCGTGCTGCCCGGTGCCTCGGAGATATCGACCGATTCGAAGAAGTCGAGATTCTTCAGGCGCTGCTCGGTACGCTGCATCTTCTCGGTGCTGAAGGCATCGCCTTCCGCCAGACGGAATTCGCGGCGGATGACCTTGTCCTGGGTGCGCACGTTGCCGGAGATGTCGATGCGCTCGACATAAACCTTCGGCCCTTCCTGGATATCGTAGGTCAGGGTCAGGATGTGCTTCTTGGCATCGCGATCGATGCGGGGACGAACGTCGACGAATGCATAGCCGAGATTGCCGAGACGATCGCTCAGCGCCTTGACCGTATCCTGCACACGACTGGCGTCATACCAGTCGCCTTCTTTGGTGGTGACATCGCCCCACAGGCTGTTGGGGTCGAGCCCCTTCAGGGTCGTCTTGACGTTGATCTTGCCGAACTTGTAGCGCTCGCCTTCCTCGACGTTGAAGGTGATGAAAAAGGCATCCTGTTCCGGCGACAGCTCGGCAACCGCCGAGACCACGCGGAAATCCGCATAGCCTTCAGTCAGGTAGAACTGGCGGAGCTGTTCCTTGTCGACCGTCAGACGATCGGGATCGTAGGCATCGGCATTGGTGAGGAACAGGTACCAATGATGGATGCGGGTCAGAATGACGTCGCGCAGATCACTGTCGCTGAACACCTTGTTGCCGACAAAGTCGATACGGCGCACGAAGGTGATGTCGCCTTCATGAATTTCGAAAACAAGATTGACCCGGTTCTGGTCGAGCTTGATGATTTTTGGTTCCACCGTCGCCGCGAAACGGCCGCTGCGCCGATAAAGATCGAGGATGCGCTTCACGTCCTGCTGCACGCGGGTCTGCGTATAGACGACGCGCGGGCGCAACTGCACTTCCGCATTCAGCGCGGCATCATCGATCCGCTTGTTGCCCTCGAAGGCAAGCTTGTTGATGATCGGGTTTTCCTTGACCGCCACCACCAGGGCATTGCCGTCACGGCGCAGATTGACGTCGGCAAAGAGACCGGTCGCGAACAGGTTCTTCAGCGCCTGGTCGATCTTTTCCGCATCGAACGGGTCGCCGGGATTGATCTGCATATAAGAGCGGATGGTTTCCGGCTCGATACGCTGGTTGCCTTCAACCCGGATCTCCTGGATGGGGTCGCCACTGCCGATATTCTGTGCCACGGCCTGATGGCTGAGGATCGTTAACAACGCGGGTACACAGGAAACGCCGACCAGGGCGTAACAAACAACGAGCAGCCTTTTCAGCTTGAACATTCTACGCATTCCCGGTCACGTCAGCAGAGCTTTGATCAGCAAGATTTTTATGTCGTTCCAGGTAGCAAATACCATCAACGACAAAACGAACGCAACGCCGATACGTAAGCCCCATTCCTGTGCACGTGCACCAAGCGGGCGTCCCCTGATCGCCTCGATTGCGTAAAATGCCAGATGTCCCCCGTCCAGCATCGGAATCGGCAAGAGATTGACCAGGCCGAGATTGACGGAAATCATCGCCGCCAACCCGACCAGCGTGAGGAACCCGGCCTTGGCCGCCTCCCCGGTCATCTTCGCCATGCGCAAGCCGCCCTGGATTTCATCGCTGGAGCGCTTGCCGGTGATAATCTGGCCAATGCCGGTGACGATGGCGCCGCTCATGTCACCGACCTGGCGAATCGCTTCGATCGCGGCATCAGGCACGGATAGTTTGACGATCTTGCCGTCGCCGATGCTGGCGATGCCGATTCGACCAACCCGCTGCGAGCCGAAGATATTGGTGTCTTCGACGATTCGCGGTGTCAGGTTGACGGTGATCGGCGCGCCATTGCGCTCGATGCCAAGCACCAGCGGCTGGTCGAGATGCAGCACGACATAGCTGCGGATTTCGTCAAAGCTCTCGATCGCCGATCCATTCAGGCTGACGATCTTGTCACCGGGCTGCAATCCGGCTTCGGAAGCAGCCGAATCCGGCATGACCTTGCCGATCTCTGGCGACTGCAGCACCTTGCCCAAGCTGGCCAGGATGATGGTCAGCACCAGGACGGCAAAAATCAGATTGGAGATCGGCCCGGCCGCGACAATCGCCGCACGCCGCGCAACACTCTTGCCATCGAAAGCGACGGCGCGCTCCTCCGGTGTCATGGCTTTGCCGGCGCCGCCTTCCAGGGCGTTTCCTTCCTGCCCGAACATCCGGACATAGCCGCCGAGCGGGATCATGCTGAAGCGCCAGCGCGTTCCCAGCCGATCGGTGAAGCCGATCAGTTCCGGGCCGAAGCCGATGGAAAACACCTCCACCCGGACGCCGCACCAGCGGGCGACCAGGAAGTGTCCCATCTCATGCACGAAAACCAGAACGGTCAGAAGCAGCAGGAACCAAAAGCCGTATTGCGGTATAGCCGCCAGAATTTGCATCGCCCTCGTTCACCTCTTGCTGCCAGCTCCGCCAGATTGCCTGGCAGGGCCCGGACCGCTTTTCTCAGGAAAGCGCATCGCCGATCATGCCCCCGCAGCGATGCAGCCGGCCCCAAAGCCGTTGTCGATGGTCTAGCACAGTTTGGCGCGCCAGCACATCAAAACAGAGCAATTTCCTTGGCTTAACCGAGATTTTCGAGGGTTAGGCGTTGCGCAATCTGGCGCCAACCTGACGCTGCGCCACTTGCCGGGCGGAAAGGTCCGTTTCCAGCACATCGGCCAGCGAACCCAAGGGTTTATGTCCCATGTCGTCGAGCACCGATTCGACGATAACCGCAATATCGGTAAAGGCGATTTTGCGATCCAGGAAGGCTGCTACCGCGACCTCATTGGCAGCATTCAGGATGGTCGGGGCCTGGCCGCCAGCCTGCAGGGCGGCACGGGCGAGGCGCAGGGCCGGGAATCGCACCGGATCCGGTGATTCGAAGGTTAATTCCCGCATCTTGCCGAAATCGAGCCGGTCAGCCGGCGCGGCGATCCGCTTCGGCCAGCCAAGCGCATAGGCGATCGGGGTACGCATATCGGGACTGCCCAATTGTGCCAGAACCGAGCCATCGCGATAGGCCACCATGCTGTGAATGACCGATTGCGGATGGACCAGGATATCGATCTGGCTCTCCGGCAGGCCGAACAGGTGATGCGCCTCGATCAGTTCCAACCCCTTGTTCATCATGCTGGCGGAATCGACCGAGATCTTGGCGCCCATGCGCCAGTTGGGATGCGCGACTGCCTGTTCCGGCGTCATCTGCCGCATTTCCTCGTAGCTGCGCTGGCGGAAGGGACCGCCGGAAGCCGTCAGAATGATGCGTTCGATGGACTCGACCTGGGCCGGGTCGAAGACCTGGAAAATCGCGCTGTGCTCGGAATCGACCGGCAGCATGACGGCGCGGTGCCGCGCCACTTCCGCCATCACCAGCTCGCCGGCGCAGACCAGCGGCTCCTTGTTGGCAAGGCCAATCATCGCCCCGCGCCGCACGGCAGCCAGGGTCGGCTCGAGACCGGCGGCACCGACAATAGCCGCCATCACCCAGTCAGCAGGACGCGCCGCGGCTTCAATGACCGCCGCACGGCCGGCAGCAACCTCAATGCCGGTGCCGGCAAGAGCTTCTTTCAGCTTGCCGTAATGCGCCTCGCTGCCAACGACGGCGAAACGCGGACGCAGCAGCAAGGCCTGCTCGATCAGCAGGTCGATATTGTTGTTGGCGGTCAGGGCTTCGACCTGATAGGCGGCGGGATCGCGCTTGACGATATCGACCGTGTTGCAACCGACCGAGCCCGTGGAACCCAGGATCGTCACCCGGCGCGGCGCGGCAAGTTCAGTCTTCTGTTCGCTCAAAGCCATGCAAAAATTCCTTCACCTAGCGCCAGCTCCAGACCGGCGACAGCGAGAATGACAGCCAGCAGCCCATCAACCCGGTCGAGGACACCCCCATGTCCCGGGATTATACGCCCGCTATCCTTCACACCGAAATGTCGTTTGAAAAAGGATTCGAAGAGGTCTCCGCCCTGCTCGACGATAGCCAGCAGGGCGCTGACCAGGGCCAATGGCAAGATCGAGGGACGGCCGATGATCATAGCCGTGACCGCGCCGATGATGCCGGCGGAAACGATCGCCCCGCCCAGCCCGGCCCAGGTCTTGTTGGGGCTGATCCGCGGCGCCAGTTTCGGGCCGCCAATGCTGCGCCCGGCGACATAGGCGCCGGTATCCGCCGCCACGACCAATGCCACGATCCAGATCTCGGTCGGCAGCCCGTCGCCGGCCTGGGCCCGGATCGCCATCGCCGCCAAGCTGGCCGGCACGACGTAGAGAACCCCGAGTCCGAACCAGAGTGCTGCCGATCCGCGACGCGGCCAAGCCACGAGCGCGGCCAGGACGGCACCGATGACAACGATCAGCAGGTTTGACGGCCGGGGAAAAGGCAGCGGCACGAAGACCGGCAACAGCGCCGCAACAATGGTCGCCAGCATGACGGTCGCGGCCGGTGTCACACGGCCATCCGGATAAGGCGCCTGTGCCGGCCGACGACCCGCGCAGATGGCGCACCATTCCCAGCCCATCGCCAGGGCAAAGACAAAAATCAGGATGTTCCAGACGAGATCGCCAAGCCACAAGGCGACAATCGTGACCGGCAACAGAATTGCCGCCGAGAGCAACCGCTTTTGCAGGCCGGTCAGGGCCGGCTTGGCGGCAGGTTGGGGACTGGACCGGGACGATGTATCGAGCGAAGAGGCTGGCTCAGCCGGTGGCGCCATAACGGCGGCTCCGGCACTGGAACTCGGTGATCGCCGCAACGAAATCCGCCGCGGTGAAATCCGGCCAGTGCTTTTCGACAAAGACCATCTCGGTATAGGCGAACTGCCAGAGCAGGAAGTTGCTGATGCGCATCTCGCCGCTGGTCCGGATCACCAGATCCGGATCCGGCATATCCGCCGTCGAGAGATGCCGGCCGAACAGCTTTTCATCGACCTGTTCCGGCTGCAGCTCGCCATCCTTGACGCGCTGCGCGATCGCCCGCGCCGCATTGACGATGTCCTGGCGCCCGCCATAGCTAAGTGCCACAGTCAGGCGCAGCCGCGCATTGTTGCGCGTCAGCGCCTCGGCATCCTCGATCATCTTGATGATGTCGGGTGCCAGACGCGCCCGCTCGCCAATGATCGACAGACGCACACCATTCTCATGCAGTTTGCCGATCTCACGGCGCAGATAGAGCCGCAACAGGCCCATGAGGTCGTTGACCTCGGTCACCGGCCGCTTCCAATTCTCCGAGGAGAAACCGAACAGGGTGAGATAGCCGACACCATTTTCGATACAGCTTTCCACCACCCGGCGCACCGTCTCGGCGCCCTGGTAATGACCGGCAGTGCGGGGCAGGCCGCGCGCTTTCGCCCAGCGTCCGTTGCCATCCATGATGATGGCGACATGTGCCGGAACGCCGGATTCGTCCGACGGCTTGGTCTGTACTGCGGGATTGAAAGCCTTCAACCTGGTGCCCTCGCCTTTCTCAGACTTGCAGGATTTCCTTTTCCTTAGTGGCGAGAGCCTCGTCGATGCGCTTGATGTGCTCGTCGGTCAGCTTCTGCGCCTGATCGGACAGGCCACGATGTTCGTCCTGCGAAATCTCTCCATCTTTCTCAAGCTTCTTCAGCTGATCCATGGCATCGCGACGGACGTTACGCACCGCAATCCGGCCTTGTTCGGCATATTTATGCGCGATCTTGGCGAGTTCGGTACGACGCTCCTGGCTGAGTTCCGGGATCGGCACCCGCACCAGCTGACCGTCGCTGGCGGGATTGAGCCCGAGACCCGAGTCACGGATCCCCTTCTCAACAGCCGAAACGAGCCCGCGATCCCAAACTTGCACCGTAATCATGCGCGGTTCCGGCACGTTCACGTTACCGACCTGATTGAGCGGCATGGTGCTGCCATAAGCGTTAACCACGACCTGATCGAGCAGGTGTACCGAGGCGCGTCCCGTGCGCAGGCTGGCGAATTCCTTGCGCAGCGCTTCCACGGCGCCATCCATGCGGCGGCTATGTTCTGTCAAACGAGCATCTGCCATGACCTACTCCTACGAACAGCAGCTTATGCGGCCTTCGGCGCGTCGCCGATGACCGTGTACTTACCCGTACCCTGCATGACCTGGGCAAAATTGCCGGGCCGGTGAATTGAGAAAACGATGATCGGCACGCCATTCTCGCGCGCCAGGGAAATCGCCGCCGCATCCATGACCTTGAGGTCGCGCGACAGCACGTCGTGATGCGTGAGATGCGTATAGCGCTCGGCATCCGGGTGCAGCTTGGGGTCGGCGCTGTAGACGCCGTCCACCTTGGTGCCCTTGAGCAGCGCCTCGCATTTCATTTCCGAGGCGCGCAAGGCGGCCGCGGTATCCGTGGTGAAATAGGGGTTGCCGGTGCCGGCGGCGAAAATCACCACCCGGCCCTTTTCCAGATGCCGCACGGCACGACGCCGAATATAGGGTTCGCAGATCGACTGCATGGGGATCGCCGACTGCACGCGGGTATCGACACCCGCCTGTTCCAGGGCATTCTGCATGGCCAGGGCATTCATCACCGTGGCCAGCATGCCCATGTAATCGGCAGAAGCGCGCTGCATGCCCTGGCTGGCGCCGGCGATGCCGCGGAAGATGTTGCCGCCGCCGATCACGAGGCAGCATTCAACACCCAGTTGGTGGACCTGTTTCACTTCCTGGGCGACGCGATTGACGGTCTCCGGCTCGAGACCGAATTCTCGCTGCCCCATCAATGCTTCACCGGAGATCTTCAGCAGAACGCGTTTGTATAACAGGCTCGATGCCGTCGCCGTGCTCACTCTGCCGCCTCCTGGTCCCGCCATGATGCGGCTGAAGCAGCACGCTGCTGCTTCAGCCGTTACGCCATTCTTGTTGGCGCAGAATAACGCGCCAACCAATCAGTCCGCTTGCAGCTTAGCTGCCGCGCGCCGCGGCCACTTCCGCCGCGAAATCGGTCTGTTCCTTCTCGATGCCTTCGCCCAGCGCCATGCGGACGAAACCGGTCAGCTTGACCGGCGCACCGATTTCCTTGGCGGCCTTCTCGACCACCTGCTTCACCCGGCTTTCGCCGTCGATGACATAGAGCTGCTCGAGCAGCACCACGTCTTCATAGTACTTGCGCAGACGGCCTTCGACCATCTTGGCAATGATCTCTTCCGGCTTGCCGG
>DATMUQ010000113.1:0-17094 GCA_035563795.1 Terriglobales bacterium
GCGTCGGCCGCTGCCTGTGCATCCGCAGCCGCTTGATCAGCCGCTGCCTGGGCGGCCGCCAGGGCCTGCTGGTTGGCCAGCGTCGGGCTGGTGTTATAGGCATCCTGGGCCGCCGCCAGATTGGCCTGGGCGGTGGCATTCGCCGCCGCCGCCGCCTTAGCAGCAGCATCCGGACCTGCGGCGGCGGCGGCAGCCTGCTGGGCGGCTTCATTCGCCGCCTTATAGGCCGCGATCTTGCCGACCCGCGAATTCGGCGAGGCGTTCGCTAGCGCCGTCGCCGAGGCATGGCCGGCGTTCAGCGCACCGAGCGCACTCGCATCATTGCCATGTGCCTCGCCGCTCTTGCCCGGGCTGGCATCACTGCTGTCGCCGGATCCACCGTTGCCGTTGCCGTTATTGCCATTGCTGGCAGCATCGCCGCTGTTGCCGCCGGCATTGCCGTTCCCATTGCCACCGGCATTGCCATTGCTGCCACCATTACCATTCCCGCCGGCATTGCCATTGCCGCCGCCATTACCATTCCCGCCACCATTGCCGTTACCGCCGCCGTTCTTGGCGAAAGCCTTGCTGAGCGACAGCAGGTGATGTGAATCGAAGGTCACCGGGGCGGCCAGGAGAGCCGTCGCCACGACCAGGCCGAGTGGCAAAGCGAGGAGTCTCGCCTGCCGGCGGCTGTTCCGCGCAATCTTGGTGCCGAAGGTGTTCAGTGCCAGTGTCATTTGTCTAAGCCTCTTATTGTTTCCGACGCCCCCGTCCGGGCGCGACAGTCACTCTCCCGGGTCACGGCCAAGCAGCCGAATTCCGGAACACGATCATGCGAATGATGCGGCTCCCACGCAGAAAATATCTGCTCGCCAGTCATCTGCCGGCGACGGTCCGAATGCGGGACGAAACCAATTTATGGTTGATATCGTTTCAGTCTCATCCGTGCTCATCGCCTGCTATATTGCCTGCTTCGCGACGGCTCTGTTGTGATAAAGATGTGAACTGGCGGTATTAATCAGTAATTATTTTCAACGTCACCGGGAATAAGCCCGGAGATGATTCGTTGTCGATGCATATTTCGTTTTTGGTGGTGTGTGCCGTAATCCATGGTGATTCTTACGCTGGAGAATCCCGCAAAATCGCGCATTTCCTGCCACCGCGCAGCATCCCTTTCGGACGCGCCGCGGCGGCTCCGCACTGCCTCCTGACCGCCGCCTGACCATCTCGCGACGGGCCGGCACCTTCTCGGATGCGTACCCCTTGTTGTGAAAAACGCAGTGTCCGGAAGATCGTTGCGCCACTGACATGACGGCGGACGAGAGTATGGTCACTATCTTTTTAATTGATTTTTATCTTCCTTGATCCGCATGCCCGTCCGGCGCGCTGCTGCCTTCTGGCCGCCCATGACTGTCGCCACGCCTTCAGGCTCGGCACGAGATCAATCGCCCGGCAACAATATTGGAATCAAGAGCGCGCGTTCAGCGGTCCGGCAGCTTGTCGGTACCGGGCGCGGCAGCCGCTGCCGTGTTCTCGGCGGCAACATCCTCGGCGACCACGGTGAAGCGCGTGCCATGGGCGCGGGCGGCGACCATGCCGAGCACCGCGCGATGCGCGCCGATACAGGGCAAACCGAGGCGCTGCGCCGCGACATCGCTGGCAGCGAGACTGATCTCCACTTCCGCCGGCGCGCCCTGGCCCTGGGAGAAATCGACGAAATGCCGCATCGCCTGCTCCGCCACCGCCGATATCTGCCGGTAGAGCAAGCGCAACTGGGCGATGACGGCATCGGCACAGGGGCGTTCGCCGGCGGACCAGGCGCGAATGGTCGCGCTGTCGGTTTCGAGATAGCGCGCCGCTTCCACGATCGAGAGGCCGCAGCGTTCGCACAGCAAAGCGAAGATGGTGTTGCTGCGGTCAGGCATGGTCGGCCGACTTCCGTCGCAATGGCAATCTGATCATTTCGGCGCTCCCCCTCACCCAATCCTGCACGGTTATCATGCCTGGCGTCATTGCGCCACGCCCGGCAGCGTCTCGGCCGGCGGCAGCGGGAAGCTGATCGTCACCGTGGTTCCCTGGCCCGGCTGGCTGGCGAGGCTGAGCTTGCCATGCTGCAATTCCATCAGCCGCCGGCAGATCGACAGGCCGAGACCCGTGCCCTTCTGGATTCCCGGCGTCTCCGTGCCGGTATGGCCGAGGCCGGGAATGCCGACGCCGCTGTCGCTGTGGCCGAAAGGCTCGAGCACGCGGTCGATCTTATCGGCCGGGATGCCGATGCCGGTATCGCTGATCGTCAGGCACAACTCGCGACCAACACCCGCACCAGTATCGCTGCCCAACAGATGGCTGCCGATATGGATCTGGCCGCCATCGGGGGTGAACTTGATGGCATTGCTGAGGAGATTGATGAGAATCTGCTGAAAGGCCCGGGCATCAATATCGATCGCCGGCAGTTCCGCCGGCAGGTCGCGGATGAGATGCAGGTTCTTGCGCGACAACTGGGCGGAAACGATGTCGATGCTGGCCTCGACCAGGGACAAGGGCGCCACCCGGGCGATTTTCAGATCGAGCTTGCCGGCCTCGATCTTCGAGAGATCGAGAATGTCGTTGATCAGGGTCAGCAGCCAGCTGCCGCTGTCATAGATGTGCTGGGCATAATCCGCGTAACGCGGCGGATCGTTGCCGAAGAGCTGGCCCTTGATGACCTCGGCAAAGCCCAGGATGCTGTTGAGCGGTGTGCGCAGTTCGTGACTCATGCGGGCGAGGAATTCCGACTTCGCCCGGTTGGAGGCCTCGGCCGCCTGCTTGGCCTGCCGCAGATCCGCTTCCATGCGGCGGCGCTCGCTGAGATCGCGCATGGTCGAGACGAACAGGCGGCGGCCTTCGAACCAGCATTCCGTGGTCCGCAGCTCGACCCAGAAGACCGTGCCGTTGCTGCGCCGTGCCGGCATCTGTCGCGGCAGACCCAGCACATGCGAGATGCCGGTCTCGCGATAGCGCTGCAGATAGGCGTCATGCTGCGACGCGTCCTCCTCCCCCATCAGCAGCGAGACATTGCCGCCCAGAATGGCCGCCGCGGAATACCCGAAGGCCGTCTCCGCCGCCCGGTTGAAGGATTGGATATGGCCATGCTCATCGGTGGTCACCACCATATCAGCGATGTCGTCGAGGATGGTCTGCAAGAAGACGGCATTGCCGCTGGTCCAGACGACGCGCTGCCCGGCTGCCGCATCTGTCTCCACCAGCGCACCAGACGGTGTCGCCAGTGTCGCGGCCCGGGATGCAAAATCGGCCGCGGACTGCGCCGGCTGATGCGCATCGGTGACATTCTCGTAGACCACCAGCACCCAGCGGCGCGTCGCCCCTTTCGCGTCCGGCTTGCCCCCGGATGACGTCGGCTCCAGGCGATTGCTGCCCTCGCGCAAGGCAAGCGGCCGCGCGATCATGCGAAACCAGCGGCGCTCCAGGATGGTGTAGAGATCGGCCGCCTCACCGTCATCGGCGGCTTCCAGGACCGGCGGCGTGCGGCCGGAGATATGCAGCGGGCGATGGCAGCGATGATCGGGACTGGCATATTCATCCGCCATGCCGGTCAGAACCGCCCGCACGCCCTGGGCAATGGCTGCTGCCAGTTGGTCGAGCGGTGCCCGCACATGGCTCAGAATGGTGAAATAGCTCTGCCCCACATAGAAATCTGCCGCACCGCCATTGACGCGGGCGAAATCGCGCCAGGCGCGATTGACATAGCGGATGACGCCATTGGGATCGAGCAAGGCCGCTTCACTCGGCACGGCATCGAAGGCCGCCATGGCGAGATCGTCGAGCACGATCATGCCCTGTGCCGCATCTTGCGGCGCCGCTTCGGCACTGAGCGGATGCTGTGCTGGATTCTGCGTCTGACTTTGTGTTGGCGATGGCGCAGGCGCAGGCGCAGGCGCAACGGCATCGTCCGGCGCGAAGGCCGGCAACGTCGAGCCCGAAGACGTCACCGTCTTGTCATCCTTGGCAGTTGGCAGCCGCGTCTCCATTTCTTCTTGTCGCGCGCGAACGCTGTCCAACTTCAGCCGCGATATGCAGCCGCCAGGCGGCTGCTTTGCCGCGGGAAGTTCGCCCACCGTCCCGCCTTCGCCTGGATTGCCTGCACGGCAATTCCGTTTTTTCCGCTTCCCGCCGCCGTCCCCAGCGAACCGGTTCCATGAAATGGATGAAGCGACTTTCAGCTTCCGCGCGCGAACCGTGTTTGGCAAGCCGGATTATCACCGGCGGTTTCTTCACACCACCGGTGCTGCGCTTCGCGAAGATATCGCGCCCTAGGACGGCAGCCCTAGCTGATGACTGGCACTCTGATGGCTGGCTGGCAGGCAATGCCGCAAGCAGGCGCCGGTTGCGGCAGATTGTCGGCCGCGCTTGTGGTAAATTTCATCCATGACATGCTGGCTGGCCCAAGGCACCAGCAACAGCCGCCCGGTTGCGCCGCTGCTGGTCTTTTCCGCAACCGCCCCGTCGCCTGACGGGCCGCGGCGCCAGCAGGATTGTGCTGCAGCTCCGCAGCGGCCCTGGCGCCGCTGGCTCATCGAGACCTGCCTGTTACCCTGCGCCTTTGTCCTGCTCTGCGCCGTTGCTGTCGGCAGCCTGACGCGCAGCGCGGTTGCCGACCAGACCGATCATCGCCTGCCCGCTCTGTTCGACCAGTTGCAGCAGGCGAAGAGCGCCGACGAAGCGGCGAGCATCGAAGGGACTATCTGGTCGATCTGGACGGAGAGCGGCAACAAGGACCTCGATCGGCTGATGATGGAGGGGACCGCCGCCATGGCCATCGACGACTATGCGACGGCACTCAGCGATTTCGACGAAGTCACCAACCGTGCGCCGCAATTCGCCGAAGGCTGGAATAAACGGGCGACCCTGCTCTATCTGATCGGCGACCTGCAGGCCTCGCTTGCAGATATCGGCCGGGTCCTGAAACTGGAGCCCCGGCATTTCGGCGCCCTGGCCGGCCTCGGCTTGGTTAACCTTGGCCTAGACCAAGAGGAAGCCGCACGCGATGCCTTCCGTGACGTGCTCAAGATCGATCCGATGAACGCCGCCGCGCGGGCGAATTTGAAGGCGGTGCAGCAGGAAATCGACA
Organism: Terriglobales bacterium; assembly: GCA_035563795.1. Lineage (GTDB taxonomy): Bacteria > Pseudomonadota > Alphaproteobacteria > Dongiales > Dongiaceae > Dongia_B. The sequence goes on from DATMUQ010000113.1 coordinate 5,111, forward strand.
ACAAGTCGATTTAAAGCCGGTTGTCCCGGCCGTCTTTTTTCTTGAATCCTTAACCGCCCACCCGCAATCTGGACGATAGGTATCCGCTCCAGCCGGCATTGATCGGGAAGCAGGGCATGACGGCAACGCCGGGCGACACCGATCGGGAGACGATGGTCCAAAGACGATGCCAAAGACACGGTCTGTCGGAATGCCGAGACGCGCCGCTCTCCCGCGCCCACTGCTGGCCCATCGGTTGCTGGCCCACCAGTTGCAAATATCGGCAGGGGCCATGACCCCTACTTCCCATCCCTATGCCCCGTGTCGTGAGCGGGCGGCGCAGCGCTGTTCTGGCCGCCGTCGCAGCAAGTCTGCCGGCATCATCAGCGTCACCTCCCGCAACCAGCCGCCGCCCGTTGCATGACGATCAGAACCCGCCTGATCCTGTTGTTGCTGCCGGTTGCCCTGGCCATCCTGGCGCTCGCCTGCGCCGGCGGCTATGCGCTTTACCGCGCCGATCACAGCGCGACCCGGCTCTATCACGAGCGCATGGTAACGATGCGCAGCCTGGCCCGCATCTCGGACTTTTACGATGATACCGTCCACAATGCCGGGCTGCGCTTCCTGAATGGGCGCGACAACCTGGGCGATGCCATCAAGGTGATGCAGCAGGCGAATGCCAGCGCGTTCGATATGTGGAAGGCACATCGCGAAACGCCGATGAGCGGCACCGCCAAACTGCTGGGCCAAGAGATCGAGGCCTCGATGCGGGATATCGAGGCGGAGATCCTGCAATTGCAGACGCTGTCGCAGCCGGCGCCGGATGCGACCACGCAATCGGAAAACCAGCAGATGGCGCTGGTGCTGGTCAATGGCGAGCTGGAGCCGGATGTCGACCGGGTGAGCAAGCTGTTCTCCGACCTCGCCGACCAGGAACTGTCGGCAGCGGAGCTCGACTATCAGTCGGCGCATGTCTATTTCGGCTGGGGCCTGCTCGGCGTGCTGGGGGCAGCGCTCGGCGCCGTGATCGGCATGGGGCTGCTGGCCTGGCTCATCACCCGGCACATCACCCGGCCGCTGAGCGAGGCTTTGCTCGCCCATAACGCCGCCGGCAGCAGCGAAAACGCTGCTGCGATCTCATCCCTCCTGCCCGCCGGAGCAGCCGAGGCAGAGCCGGCAGCAGCGCGTTCGCGTGACGAGATCAGCGCGGTGATCGAGACCTTGCGGCGCTTCCGCCGCAATCTCGCCGACCTCACTAATCTGAAGGAAGAGCAGGCGCGCCAGGCCAATACTTTCCGAGCCCAGCTCGAGGCGATCTTCCGGCATGCACCGGTCGGCGTCTATATGAAGGATATCGAGGGCCATATGCTGGTGGTGAGCGATGCTGCCGCCAAGCTCTGGGGCCACAATCACGATGAGATGATCGGCAGGCTCGACACCAGCTGGTCGCAGCCCGACGAAGCGGCAATCATCCGCGCCACCAACCAGCAGGTGCTGGAAAGCGGTGAGCCGCTCACCGTCGAATATCGCGGCCAGGCGCCCAACACCTATGACTGGATGATGTCGGTCAAATTCCCGGTGCGCGATGAAACCGGCAAGATCATCTCGCTGGGCGGTTTCGACATGGATATCTCGGACGCCAAGCGGCAGATCGAGGAGCTGCGCCTGGCCGCCGCGCATCTGCAGAACGTGAAGAACCTGTCGCATATGTATTACTGGTCCCGCCGCGTCGATGCGACCAGCGGCAAGACCAAGGATTATCATATCGATGCCGAGTTCAGCGCGCTCGCCGGTCGTAGCGATGTGTCGGAAGACGCCATCACCTATGCCGAGCAGGTGATCCATCCCGACGATCGGGCGCGCATGACCGCCATCTACCGCGACTTCGAAACCGGCAGGATCGACAACTACCAGACTGAATACCGCCTGCTGCGGCCGGACCAGCGCATCGTCTATCTGCGCGCCTGGGTGGAACGCATGCGCGATCCCGGCAATGGCGACATCCTGATCGCCGGCGTGGTGATGGATATCACCGAGGAGAAGCAGCATGAGGCGCAGCTGATGGCCGCCAAAGCCGAGGCCGAGGCTTCGGACCGCGCCAAGAGCGAGTTCCTCACCAATATGAGCCATGAATTGCGCACGCCGCTGAATGCGGTGATCGGCTTCTCCGACCTGCTGCGCAACAATGCTGTCGTGCAACGCGATCCCCAGCTCGGCAGCTATGTCGATGCGGTCAATGAAAGCGGTCGCAGCCTGCTGGAGATCATCAATGCCATCCTCGATATGTCGCGGCTGGAGAGCAGCGACCTGACGCTGCAGGAGACGGTCTTCCCTTTGGCCGAGGCGATCCTCGAAGCCGAGCGCCTCACCCTCATCCGCGCCGAGGGCAAGGACATCCACCTGCATTTCCCGCGCATCGCCGCAACGCCGGCCGGTGCCGCGGGTGACGTCCTCGATCCGGAGCTGATGATCCGCGCCGAGCCCCGCGCCTTCCGCCAGATCCTGATGAATGTGCTGTCCAACGCGATCAAGTTCACCGGCAGCGGCGGCGCCGTGCGCCTGGCGGTGACGGTCCAGCACAGCGGCCACCTGGTGATCGAGATCGCCGATACCGGTATCGGCATGGATGCGACGCTGGTGCCGCTGCTGACCGTCCCCTTCACCCAAGCCGGCTCTGCCTGGACCCGGCGCAAGGGCGGCATCGGCCTCGGCCTCGCGATCGCCCGCAAACTGCTCGACCGCCATCAGGGCGGCTTCGAAATCGAGAGCCAACCCGGCATCGGCACCAAGGTGCGGCTGATCTTCCCGGCGGCGCGACTGCTGGGGAGCCAGCAGAGCAGCGGCCGGCAGGAGCCGTCCGACATCGCCCGCCCGCAAGCCAAGTCGCACTGACACGCCACCCGCCTCGCGCGGTGCGACTGCTGCCATGCTCTCGCGCAGCGATTGGCCTAACCGGTTGTCGCCCTCTGTCTATTGCACGCCTCCGCTTCCTGTCGCAGATTGGGCCTTCCGCCCTAGCAACCTGTCGCCATTGACAGCGTAAGGTAAGTTTTTGGTAGAATTCAGGAAGACAAACCTGTCAGCATCCGACCACCCGTGCCCGGTCCGATGACATACGGGACGATGACGCTGTCTGTAGCGTCAGCCAGTACTTCAGTCACCAGCATGCAGGTAGCCAGTGCGTAGACGGTCACATCGCGATTCAGGGAAGTCGGTGCCGAATAAGATGCAGCGACCGGTTCAGTCATGAAGTTCCTACGCGCTGAAGCGCCCCAGTTCAGCCTGGCCGAGGTAGAGGCTGTGGTCGCCCGCGATTTCGGTCTGGCCGGGCAGTTGACCCCGCTCTATAGCGAGCGCGACCAGAATTTCCGCCTCACCGATACCCGCCAGCGCGACTGGACGGTGAAGGTCGCCAATGCCGTCGAGGATCCCGGCATCATCGCCTGCCAGATCGGCGCCTTTGCCCATATCGCCGAGATCGATCCCGGCCTGCCGGTGCCGCGCGCCCGTGCCGCCATCAATGGCGGGCATGTCAGCGTCATCCGCGACGCAACTGGCACCGCCCATGTCATCTATGTGCTGTCCTACCTGCCAGGCGAGGTGATCGAGAACGTCAAGCGCTCGCCCGATATGCCGGCCAGGCTCGGCCAGATGCTGGCAAGGCTCGGCCGCGCCTTGCGCGATTATGACCATCCCGCCGCCTATGGCCGCGAACTCCTTTGGGATCTGCGCCAGGCGCCGCGTTTCCTGGCGGAGGTCGAGCGCCTCGAGAAGCCTAGCGATCGCGGCCTGGCGACGAAGGTACTGACGCATCTGCGGGACCAGGTGCTGCCGCGTTTCGACGGCCTGCGGCATCAGCTGATCCATGGCGATCTCAACGAGCATAACCTGCTGGTCAATCCCGCAGCGACGCATGAGATCACCGGCATCATCGATTTCGGCGACATCATCCATGCCGCCCTGATCCAGGATGTCGCCGACCTCGCCGCCGATTCCATGATCGGCCCGCAGGATGTGCTCGCCACTTTATGCGGCGTGGCTGCCGGCTATCACGCGGTGACGCCGCTGACCGCGACCGAAATCGCGCTCACCTTTGATCTCGCCAGTGCCCGCCTGCTGCTGGCGCCGCTCATCAATAGCTGGCGCGCCCAGGAAACGCCCGATACACCGGGCTATATGCAGATCTATACCGATAGCTGCCTCGCCGCCTGTCATGCCTTGCAGGAAATCGGCCGCGATGCGGCGACGCGCAATCTGCGCCAGGTCTGCGGCTTGGCCGCTACCGACGATACCCGGACCGTCATACAGGGCGCGGCGATTGCGCCGGCGACGGCGACGATCCTGCGCCGCCGCCGCGAAGTGCTGGGTTCCAGCCTCGCCCTCTTCTACGATCCGCCGCTGCATCTGGTGAAAGGCGAAGGCGTCTGGCTGAGCGATGCTGGCGGCCGGCGCTATCTCGACTGCTACAACAACGTGCCGCATGTCGGCCATTGCCACCCTTATGTGGCCGAGGCGCTGATCAACCAGATCCGCCAGCTCAACACCAATACCCGCTATCTCGGCGAGCAGGTGGTTGAATACAGCGAGCGCCTGGCCCGTTCGCTGGGCGGGATCGGCACGGATGGCAAATCGGCCGGCACCCAGCTCTCCGTCTGCGCCTTCGTCAATTCCGGCAGCGAAGCGAATGACATCGCCTGGCGCATGGCGCAAGCCTGGAGCGGCGGCGCCGGCGGCCTCACCATGGAATATGCCTATCACGGCATCACCGAGGCGATCGATGCCTTCTCGCCGGCCAACAGCATGACCGGCCGCATCGCCCCGCATATCCGCACCCTGACCGCGCCCGATCCCTATCGCGGGCCCTATCGTGCGGATCATGTCGATGCCCCCGGCCTCGCTGCCCGCTATGCCGCCGATGCCGATGAAGCCATTGCCTCGCTGGCACGCGACGGCATGAAGCCGGCCGCCTTCATGGTGGATTCCGCCTTCATGACCAATGGCGTGCTCGAGGTGATGCCGGGCTATCTGCAGCAGGTCTTCGCCAAAGTACGCGCCGCCGGCGGGCTCTGCATCGCCGATGAGGTGCAATCGGGTTTCGGCCGCATGGGCGGCGTCATGTGGGGCCACCGCCATCATGGGGTAACGCCGGATATCGTCACCATCGGCAAGCCGGCCGGCAACGGCCATCCGCTCGGTGTCGTCATCACCCGGCCAGAGATCATGGAGCGCTTCCTGGCGCAATCGAGCTTCTTCTCCACCTTCGGCGGCAACAATGTCTCCTGCGCTGCCGGGCTAGCCGTGCTGGATGTCATCGAGCATGAGAAGCTGGTGCAGAACGCGGCCGAGACCGGGGCCTATTTCAAGCAGGGCTTGACCCGGCTGATGGCGAAGCACGATCTGATCGGCGCCGTGCGCGGCACCGGCCTCGCCATCGGCGTCGAACTGGTGCTCGACCGCGAAAGCCGCCTGCCCGCCCGCCACCAGACCCAGCGCCTGCTCAATCTGGTGCGCGATGAAGGTGTGCTGATCGGCAGCGAGGGCATTCTCGGCAATATCCTGAAGATCCGCCCGCCGATTGTCTTCCAGCGCGAGCATGCCGATATCGCCGTCACCGCACTCGACCATGCGCTGAGCCAGCTCTGACACTGCCCGACTGCCCCTTGGATCCACGCCGGCAGCGTCATTTGTGACTGCGCACCTAGCACTGCTGCAGCGGCTTCCTAGATACGAATAGCATACTATTGCATTCATATAGGCCGGCGCATAAAATTTTAATGTTACGGTTGTAGAACCACTCCCGCTGAGAGCCGAAGCGTGGATCGTGTGCCGATGTCACCACATCGCCGCCGCGATCCGCCACATGATGAGGGGGCGTCGGGTGCGGAAAGTCGTCACCATCGTCATGGCCGCCTTCCGCGCGCCGCTTCTCGCGCTCACCTCCTGTCTCACCCTCACCTCGCTGCTGGCTTTCATGCTGGGCAGCACCGCAGCAGCCGAGGACGCAGCCGCGCCCGCCAATGCCGATATCAAGATCGCCTTGGTGATGAAGACTCTCACCAACCCCTTCTTCGTTGCCATGGAACAGGGCGCCAGGCGGGCCGAGAAGGAACTCGGCATCACCCTCCAGGTGGTGACCGCAGCGCGCGAGACCTCGGCGACACAGCAGATCGCCATCATCGACAAGATGGTGCGCGACCACACCGTCAAGGCCATCGTCATCGCCCCGGCGGATTCCATCGAGATCATTCCCTCGCTGAAAAAGGCCGAAGATGCCGGCATCCGCATCGTCAATATCGACAACGAAATCGATCGCGGCTTTGCCGCCAAGGCCGGTCTGTCGGAACTGCCCTTCATCAGCATCGACAACCGCAAGAGCGCCTATCTGTCGGCCGCCTTTATCGCCCATGACGCCGGCCAGCCGGCCGAGGCGGCGATCCTCGAGGGTATCCGCGAGGCGCGCAACGCCAATGAGCGCAAGGATGGCGCCGTCCAGGCCTTCGCTGAAAATCACAACATCACCCTTGTCGCCTCGGATACCGCCCATTGGCAGATCGACGAGGCGCATGACCTTGCCAAGAAGATCTTCGAGCAGCATCCCCGGATCAGCCTGCTATTCTGCGCCAATGACATGATGGCCCTGGGCGCTATCCAGTATCTGCAAGAGGTCAATCGCCGCGACGTGCGGATCGCCGCCTTCGACGGCATCGTCGAGGCCCGCGCCGCGATCAAGGACGGCTGGCTGATGGCGACGATCGACCAGCAGCCCGAGCAGCAGGGCTATCTCGGCGTCGTCTATGCCTATCGGTCGCTCAAGGGCGAGAAGCTTCCCGCTGTGACCATGCTCGACGGCATCCTGGTGACCAAATGATAAAGAAAACCGATCATGGCGCGTAAGATTCTTCGACCCGGCATCGTCAAGACCTTCCTGCTCTATTTCCTGATCATCAGCATCCTGCCGTTGCTGGCCGTCGGTGGCGCGTCCTATTATGTCGCCGCCCGCGCCCTCACCGAACAGGCGACCCGGTTCGAGCAGGCCTCGGTCGACCATCAACGCGACATGCTGGACCTGCGCCTGGGGCAGATCGAGAACCTGATGTCCGATATCCTCGGCGATGAGGAGATCAACAAGGTCGTGCGCAATCCCGGCGACAATAGCAGCACCTATACGCGGCTCGCCACCAAGGCGCGCATCGGCCAGATCCTCAACGGCTATTTCCTCAATCTCGACGGGCTCGTCTCGATCGGCATCTATGGCCTCGACAATGTCAACTTTCAGGTCGGCGACACCCTCGATGTCGAGGATATTCGCCAGGATGTGGAAACCCGGCTGCTGCAGGAGACCCTGGCCAGCGGCACCTTCATCCATTGGGCAGGCGTGGTCGACAACATCAACGCCAAGTCGCCGCATGGCAAGGTGATCAGCGCCGCCAGCGTCTTCTTCAGCACCGACCAGACGACGCTGGAGAAGCATCCGGTCGCCCTGCTGGTGGCGAGCTACAGCCTGGAAACCTTTGCCGCCGGCCTGCAGGAGACCACCTATGGGCCGGGCTCCTACTTCACCGTGATCGATACTTTGGGCCGCTACATCTATCACCCCGATGCTTCGCGGATCGGCGCCCGGCCTGATCCTGGCCTGCTCGACATCATCTCGACCGGCACGCAAGGCGATGGCATCGACCTGCAGGGCGAGACCATGGTGGTGAAGAGCGCGGTCTTCGGCCGCAATGGCTGGCGGGTCGCCAGTTTCATTCCGCTCGCGACGCTGAAGGAACCGGTGCGCTATATCCGCCTGACCACGCTCGCCGTGCTCGGCATCTGCCTCGCCATCATCGGCCTGATGGCCTATCGCGTCTCGCAATATGTGGTGGCGCCGATCCGCCGCGTCACCGGCGCCTTCCAGGCCTTCGAGAAAGGCGACCTCAATCCCGATGAAAGGCTGCTGGTGCGCGGCACCGACGAGATATCCGACCTGGTGCGCTGGCAGAATTCCTTCCGCGAAGTGGTCGGCCAGCAGCAGGCGGCACAGGAAGCCTTGAAGGAAAGCGAGGCCCGCTTCCGCGATTTCACCGAAGCCTCATCAGACTGGTTCTGGGAAACCGATGCCAGCCACCGGATGACCATGCTCTCCGCCCGCTTCTTCGAGACGGTGAATGTGGCGCGCGAAGATGTGCTCAACCTCTCGCGGATCGAATTCACCAGGCGCCTCGCCGCCGATTCCGACGACTATTTCTGGCAGGCGCATCTGCGTGACCTGGAAGCGCATCGCCCCTTCCGTGTCGTCTATCCGCTCAAGGACCGGGATGGCAAGCTCCATTACCTGCGCTCCAGCGGCAAGCCCTTCTTCGATGCCCATGGCAAATTCCTCGGCTATCGCGGCACCGGCACCGATGCCTCCAAGGAGATCGCCGACGAACGCGCCCTCATCGACATGAACCGGACGCTGGAAGAAAAGGTGCGGCAGCGCACCGAGGCGCTCTGGGTCGAGAAGGAACGGGCCCAGCTTGCCAACCGCTCGAAGACCGAGTTCCTCAACAATATGAGCCATGAGCTGCGGACGCCGCTGAACGCCATCCTCGGTTTTGCCGATGTGATGAAAAGCGGATTGTTCGGCCCGATTGACAATCCCCGCTATGCCAGCTATGTGCGCGACATCCACGCCGCCGGCACCTATCTCCTGGAAATCCTCAGCGACATCCTCGATCTCTCGCGGATCGAGATCAACCAGCTGCAGATGGAAGAAGAAGTCGTCGATCTCCAGAACCTGCTGATCGCCACCCAGCATATGATCAGCCACCGTGCCAAGAACGGCAATGTCGAGCTGATCAGCGATATCGAGCCCGCTCTACCGCGCCTGACCGGCGATGCCCGGCGCCTCAAGCAGATCGTGCTCAATCTCCTCAGCAATGCCGTCAAGTTCACCCGCTCCGGCGGCTGGGTGCGGCTAAGGTCCTGGTGCGATGAGGGTGGCCGCGTCCGCATTGAGATTGCCGATAACGGCATCGGCATCGCCGACGATTTCAAGCAGATCGTCTTCGAGCCCTTCGGCAAGGTAGAAAACAGCTATGCCCGCGAGCATGAAGGCATCGGGCTCGGCCTTTCCATCGTCAAATCGCTGGTGCAGATGCATGGCGGCAGCATCGCCATGTGGAGCGAGGTCGGCGAAGGCACGACCATCACCATCACCTTCCCCGCCAGCCGCACGGTCCTGCAAAGCGCCACCGTCATTGCCGGGCGAGAGTGACTGCCGGGCGGGAATGACTGCTGGGCGCGCATGACCGGATGAAGGCGGATTGTGGCCGCATCGGCGGCTTACAATCCGCCCCTCATCAACGATAGAGCTGGCGATTCAAGGACCGTCGCGCCGTCAGCTCACGCCGAGATAACGCGCGAGCTTGCCCACGGTCTGATAGCCGAATTCCACGGCACCGAAGCCGATGGTCGCATCGCGCTGCTCCTTGGTCGGATGCAGCTGGCGCATGGTCATCACGGTCTTTCCGTCGCTCTGGGAATCGAAGGTCACGATGACGTGGAAGCGGGCGGCATCGTTATCCTTGTCGCAGCCGTGCTGCATCTCAATCAGCCAGGGCGCCTCGATGCGCAGGAACACCATCCGGTTGTCATAGCGCGTGCCGTCAGGGCCGGTATAGATGAAGCGCCAGCGCCCACCGACCCGGATGTCGCATTCCAGGCTTTCCGTCTTGAAACCGTCCGGGCCGAACCACTGCACGATCTGCGTCGGATCGGTCCAGGCCTGAAACACCCGTTCGCGCGGCGCGGCAATCACGCGGCTCAGTACGATCTCGCGATCGATGTCCCAGATCGGGCGGGGGGCCGGGCGGGGGGTCGTGCGCGGATCAGCGTTCATGCCGTCACTTGTCATGATCGTCACCTTTCATTTCTGTCGCTGCGAGAAAGCGTTCCAGGCGGTCGAAGCGTGCTTCCCAGGCTTCCCGCGTATGGTTCAGCCAGCGCGTCGCCTCGGCGAGGCGTTCGGCGCGCAATGAGCAGGGCCGCTTCTGACCGTCGCGACCGCGCGTGATCAGCCCGGCGCGCTCCAGCACGTTCAGATGCTGTGAAACGGCGGGCAGGCTCATTGCAAACGGCTCGGCGATTTCCTGCACGGTCAGGTCGCCCTCCCCCGCAAGACGGCTGAGGATCGCCATCCGGGTCGGGTCGCCAAGTGCCGCGAAGGTCTGCGTAAGGTCTTGAGAAATCTGCACGTTTTTACAGCATCCATTTATTTAAGTAATTACTTAAATATCTGCAATGAGCTGATCCGTCAAGCCAAAAGCCGCGGTCATTGCCGGCCGCGTGCCCCTGCCCTCAGTTTCGGGACGCCGCAATTCCCTGGATGAGGGCGTTCTGCGGCGGCGATGGCCTCCGGGATTCTGCAACCCCGCCGGTTGGATTCATTGAGCCTAGGATTCACCGCCGCCGGAAATTTCCCGGACCGCCGCGCGGATCGCCTTGTTGCCGGCATCATCGACACCGTCGGGGTGATAGCCGTCCGGCGCGACGGTGCTGCGGCTGATGAAGCCATAGATCATCAGGGCCGAGAGGAAGCTGCCGGCGACAGCGGGGTGATTGTCGTCGAAATAGAGCTGCACCGCCGGCGCGTCGCGCCGCACCACTTCCCAGGCGCGGCATGTATCGATCACCGAAGCCCCGGTTGCCCGCGCCAGGTTGCGATGATCATCCTCGAACAGTTCGATGTGATAGTCCCGCGACCCGGCCGGTTCGCTGACATAATGCTCTGGCGCATAGGCCCAGTTGATGATGAGCGCCACCGGCGAATGGGTGGCCAAGGCGGCAGCGATCAGCTTGCCGCCATTGTCGCGAAAACTGGCGCGCGCATCTTCGCTGGATTGCGCCCCGCTTTCCGCCTGGATGATGATGCGGTCCCAATGCTGCTTCAGCAGCGCCTGGTCATCGGCATTGTTCCAATGATCTGCCAGGGTGGCCGAGGGCCACATACGGGTGGTGATGGCATAGCGGACGGGTGAATTGGCGGCATCAGCGATGTCGCGCACCATCACTGGCATATTGTTGAAATAGGCCCGGCTGTTGCCGAAGATCAGCACCGTCTGCACCGGCCGCTTGTCGAAATAGTCCGCGACGCTTTGATAGGCACCCCAGACCCAATTGTGCAGCGCCGGCACGAAATAGACACCCATGCCGATCAAATAGAGCAGCACCAGCGAGCGGATAAGCGACCTCATGCAATCTCCCCTGGCGGATGTTGCAAGACTGGGCCAATGCTGTCCCCCGACAGCCCCGTCTCGTGCATCCCGGAATCGACCGACCGCCGGCAACTATAGCGGCGACCCGGGGTGCACTCCAGAGCTTCCCTGGCACCCAACCGCCGCGGCCCTTTCCAGCGATCGGATTGCTCACACCTTTTGCAGCAACCGATGCGCCTTGTGCCAGTCCTCCAGCGACTGGTCGGGATAGTCGTCGAATTTGGTGTCGCCCTTCTTCGTCTGCACTTCCACCCAATTGGCCTTGGAGCCCAGCATCATATGCACATGCTGCGGTGGCACCGGGAGATCGCTGTCGATGCAGCTGGCGAAGGGATGGATGAGATCGGGCCAGCGCGGATCCCAGACCCAAAGGGCGGTGCCGCATTTCTTGCAGAAGCGACGTTCGCCCTCGCTCTCCGCGCCATCGATCCAGGCATGGAAAACGCTGATATGCTTGGCCCCCGTCACTTTCAGCGTATCGGCCCTGGCACCGAGATTGATGGCATAGCCGCCGCCCCCAGCCGTCTTGCGGCAGATCGAGCAGTAGCAGCGCAGGAACGGCACCGGTGCATAGGCCGCGACGGTGAATTTCACCGCGCCGCAATAGCAGGAGCCTTGCAAGTCCATGATCGTCTCCTCTCGGTCTGATGAGGATTGGATGTCGGCGATAGCGAAAGCCAGGGCCGCCGAGAAAACTTTTGCCGGTGAGCTTAGCATGCGCGGCGGCCCGCCCGAAATGACCGGCAGAAACGGCCGGGAAGACCC
>DATMUQ010000114.1:0-6862 GCA_035563795.1 Terriglobales bacterium
TGCCGGTGACCAGCGCAGCAGATCAATTTCGCAGTCGCCCCGGCCGGCACCGCACCACAGCACGGCAAAGGCTTGGATCGTCCCTTGATGGCGCAGGATGGCGACCGGGCAGCGCGCCACATAATCGCGGGAGAAATGTCCATGGATGACATGCTTCTCACGCAGCTGATGCGCCTCCAGCCAGGCATCGGAGATGGCAGCGATCTCGCTCATGATGCGGTCGGTTTCTTCGCCCTGGCAGATGGTGACGACAGGATCGCCTTCCGCCGCCGCTGAAGCAATGCGAGGCAAAGCCACCCCCGGCGCGGCTGTTGCGAGCCAGGCTGCCGGTTCGATTTCTGGCAGCGACAGATAGGAGCGCAGACCGAGTTGCATCGCCTGCAGGCCGAGATCGAGATAGATCGTCATATCCTCGCTGGCGGTATCGAAAAACACCACCCGGCCACCGCGGCGATCCGCCAGATCGCGCAGATCCCAAATGAGATCGGCCCATCTCTCCCGCGGCCCGACCGGGTCACCGATACCGATGAGGCTGTGGCCATGGGCGGCATAGCTCAACCCGGCATCCTGCTCCGCGCTCCACAGCAGCGATTTGTCGCCGGTCAGAGCCAGATGCGATGTGCTGCGCCGGGCTTGCTGCACCAGCCGCGCCAGGCGCCGGTAATCGATATCGCCGCTGATGGCGGTGCGCGGCTGAATGGCCCGCAGGCTCTGCCAGATCAGGGCGCCAGCCAGGGTTACCAGCATTATGACGACGGCACGCAATGACCGCGGCGCATGACGGTGCAGATCGAACTGCAGCAAGGCGGTCTGATCGTAATTGAGGTGGTGATAGGCGAAAGCCAACAGCCAACACATGCCAAGGACGACGGTGACAATGCCCATCAGCCAGATCGGCGTCAGGCGCTGATCGATCAGGCGGCCACCGCGATAGAACTGTGGCTTGCAGGGCAGCAAAGCAAGGAAGAGCAGGGCTGACAAGGCAGCGACTTCATAATCCAGACCTTTGGTCAGCGCCAGAATTGCGCCGAGGGCGAGCAGGACCTCCGTCAGCCACCAGGCCTGTTGCAGGCGTCGCGACAAGGCGCGGCCGAGCAGCAACAGCATCGTCCCGGCGATCGCCGATGCCAGATGCGAGACCTCGACGATGCCGTCCGACAGGAAATTGTTGAGGAAGGTCATGCGCCATTGCGTGCTGGGCAAAGCGCTTGAGGCCAGCTGGAAGGTGCCGGTGACGAAGGCCAGCATGGCGAAGACCATCGGCACCACCGGCGACCCGCCGCTTTCGACGCTTTCGCTCAGCGCCCGCAAGCGGCCGCGATGACGTATGGCTTCGGTGACAGCGACACTCAGGCCGCCCAGCACCAGCGGCACGAAGTAGTAGATGAAACGGAACATCACCAGCGCGCTGACCAGCGCCGGCAACACGTCGGGCGGCGGCGAGACGAGGAACAGGATGGTGGCCTCGAAGACGCCGAGCCCACCCGGCACGTGGCTGGTAACGCCGATGGTCATGGCAACGGCGAAGAGGCCGATCAGCGCCAAATAGCTGATATGAAGTTCGGGTGGCAGGAAGACGTAGAGCACGGCCCCCATGCAGGAGACATCAGTCAGCGACAGCAGGGTCTGCGGCAGCAGATGGCGGGTATCCGGCATATCGATCTGGCGGCCGAGCAATCTGAGCGGACCGACATGGACACTGCGCCAGATGAAGACCGCGACCGGCCCCGCCAATAGCAGGGCACCGATCACCCGCACCGTGGCGGCCGGCAGGAACGGCACCTGCGCCGCCGCCAGGCTGGGATCGAGCAGGAAAGAGAGCCCCAGCAGGATGCAGGTCGCCATGCCGAAGGTGCCGCTGAAGGAGAGCTGCACCTTCATGGTATCGGCGAAACTCAGCCCTTCGGACATGTAGTAACGGCAGCGCAAGGCGCCACCGATCAGGATCGAGAAGCCGGTCGAATGCGCCACCGATTGAGCGATGAAGGATCCCAGCACCGCGCGCAAGAAGGAGATGCGCTTGCCGGTCGACCACAACGCGACATAGTCCTGGAAGGCGAGCGCCAGGAAACTGGACGCCGTCAATCCCAACGCCAGCAGCAGCAGGCTGCCGGGAATGGCGACGATCTCGTGCCGGACCTGGGAAAAGCGGATCGCCGAGACGCTGTGATGAATGGTCCAGAGCGCCAGGGCGAAGAGTCCGACGGCGAGCAGCGGCACCGCCACCCGGGAGACGATCGGACGCCAGCGCGCAATCAGGCTGTCTTGCGACAGGCTGCGCAGCTGCTCTGGATTGGTGGGACGATCCATCGCGTCAGCGCCCCATGGAATGACGCTGCAGGGAACAGCAGCCCACCGAACACCATCCCGATGCCGCCCGGCGGCGTAGCACTGACGAGCGCGACAGCGGTCGGCGCACCGCACCGGAGATAGCGCACCGGGTATAGCTGGCCATCAATTCATCTTCCCATTGCACTTGGTCACTGTATTCAGCCGCATCAGATAAGGCGCTGGCGCGTCGGCGGCAAGTTTGGTTGCCTCTTATAGCGATGGGTAGCGCCCCGTCACAGCCTGCACAAGCTGTCGTGATCCAGGAATTATATGTCAGTATGCTGACAATTCGGATATTCACCGATCGATTATCTGCTTCAGGCTGATTATTCCGGGCCAGCCTCCCGGCTGGCGCCGACCACGGGCGTCGCTGGGAGATATCCCGGCGCGCCAAAGCTTGCGCCGTCAGCGCCTTATCTTCAGGATGCCGCTATGTCGACCACCGATTCTCCCAAAACCGCCCTGGTCACCGGGGCCGCGAAGCGGCTTGGCCGCGCCATTGCTTTGGCTCTGGCCGACCAGGGCTGGGATATTGCGCTGCACTATCACCGCTCAGCGAAAGAGGCGGAGAAGACCGCCGGCGAGATCCGCGCCCGGGGCCGTCGCTGTCACCTGGTCCAGGCCGATCTTGGCCGCGAAAGCGAGGTCGAACAGATCATCCCCGCTATCGGGGCGGCGCTGGGACCGCTGACCTGCCTGGTCAATAACGCCTCGGTCTTCGAGATGGACAAGATCGACACCGTGACGCGCGACAGCTGGGACCGTCATATCGAGACCAATCTCCGTGCGCCCCTGGTCTTGTCACAGGCTTTTTCCCGGCAGCTGCCGGACGGCGCCCAGGGCAATATCGTCAATCTCCTTGACCAGCGGGTCTGGAAACTGACCCCTTATTTCCTGAGCTACACCATTGCGAAAATGGGGCTTTGGACCCTGACCCGAACGCTGGCTCTGGGCCTGGCGCCGCGCATCCGGGTCAATGGCATCGGGCCGGGGCCGACCCTGCCCAGCCCGCGCCAGAGTGACGAGCAGTTCCAGGCGCAATCTGCCGCTATGCCGCTAGGCCATGGCGCTACGGCAGAGGAAATTGCCGGGGCGGTCCTCTATATCCTGTCGGCACCGTCGATGACCGGCCAGATGATCGCACTTGATGGCGGCGAGCATCTCGGCTGGCAGGTTCCCAGTAAGGGATACCTGCCAAAAGAGTAGCGCCAAAGAGTCAGGCGAAGCGCGCTTCGCCGGTCCCTTGCCGGTAACAGTCAGGCGGTATATGACAGTCCCTTTCCGGCCAGCCGTGACTGCCAAGAGCAGCGGCATCCGGTCCCGACGGGCCCCAGAGTGCGGCCCGACAATCTGCCCCAGGGTGCGGCATCTTCGTCAGGCCTGAGGAGGGCCTTAGCAGATGAGCCATGTCGAGAAGATCACCGCTTTGCCCGCGGCTGCCAGCCAGCGCGCCCTGAAGGTTTTCGTGCGCGATCTCGTTCTGCCCTGCCGCATTGGCGTTTACAGCCATGAGAAGCTCGGGACCCAGCGGGTCCGCATCAACCTGGAACTGATCTGCGCCGAGCATCCGGCGATCAATGACGAGCACGTCAATGTCGTTTGCTACGACCAAATCATTACCGAGATCAAACAGCTGATCGCCGGCGAGCATATCAATCTGGTCGAGACCCTGGCCGAGCGGATCGCCGGCCTCTGCCTACAGGACTACCGGGTGCACCAGGTGAAGGTGCGGGTCGAGAAGCTCGACGTCTTCCCGGAAGCGGAAGCGGTGGGCGTCGAGATCGAACGGCAGCGTCACCTGCGCTGAGCGGAAATTGATACGGTAGCCGAGTCGTTAAGGGCTCGGCCTGCCGATTCATCATTATCCTGTCGCGGCACTGCAAAAATCCAATCCTATCAGCAGCCTTGCTGCGCTTCCTGAGCAAAGTTGTTCACACCGGCATTTGCCCGAGTCCGAACTGCTTAACAGAGTCAAGGCCGATTCGCTTTGTGACTCTTTCTTTTCCGCTCCACCGATATATACTGATTTAAATCAATGGCTTAGTATTTTGTGCCTAAATTTTGGGCAATCAGAGGAAATGGCGGTTTTCCGGCCAATCGGCAATTTGCCCCGGATGTTACCGACAGATTTATCCACAGGTTTCGTGGATATCTGGGCAGTTGTCCAAGAGGCGCGGTATCCTTAATTTCCCCCTGAGGTTTGGACCAAGGAAGACGGCCGCAACAGCCCATGCACCCCGAGAATTTTCACCTGCCGCGTTGGATCGCGCACCCTCCTGAGCGGAGGATGTACAGGTCTGTCCCTGCCAAACAGGACCCCCTGGCGGCTGGGAGCTGTGTAGCATGAGCGCCCCTTTGCCGCCCCGCCGGCCGGACCCGTCTGCGGCTGATCCAGCCGCGCCGGACCACATATTGCCCGACCAGCTCCCCGCCGGAGCCGCAGACACCGGACCTGCAGGCGTATCGGCCGCGGATGAGGGGCGGATCGATGACGAACTGACGGGTGACGACCTGGCGGGCGAGAACATGCCGGAAGACGCCGAGGGCCCGGATCCGCTGCCGGTCGGGCGGCTCGCGCAGGGCGTCGACGTCATCAAGGAGAAGGTTCGCACCCTGCCTGGCGCGCCCGGCTGCTATCGCATGCTGAACAGCCGCGGCGATGTGCTCTATGTCGGCAAGGCCAAGGACCTGAAGAAGCGGGTCACCGCCTATACCCAGCCTTATCGGCAGCCGATCCGCATCCAGCGCATGATCGCCGAGACGGCGACCATGGAATTCGTCACCACCCATACCGAGGTGGAAGCGCTCCTGCTGGAAGCCAATCTCATCAAGCGCTACATGCCGCGCTACAACGTGCTGCTGCGCGACGACAAGAGCTTCCCTTATATCCTGATCACAGCCGATCATCCGGCGCCGCAGATCACCAAGCATCGCGGCAGCCGCAACCGGCCCGGCGAATATTTCGGCCCCTTCGCCTCGGCTGGCGCCGTCAACCGCACCATCGTCGCTTTGCAGCGCGCCTTCCTGCTGCGCCCCTGCTCTGACAGCATCTTCGCCAGCCGTACCCGGCCCTGTCTGCAATACCAGATCAAGCGTTGCTCGGCGCCTTGCGTGAAGCGGATCAGCGAAGAGGATTATGCCGAGCTGGTGCGCGAGGCGCGGGATTTCCTCACCGGCGAGAGCCGCGACATCCAGGTGCATCTGGCGGCGGAAATGCAGGCCGCCAGCGACGCGCTGGAATTCGAGCGGGCGGCGAAACTGCGCGACCGCATCCAGGCGCTGACGCAAATCCAGTCGCGCCAAGACATCAACCTGATCGATATCGACGAGGCCGATGTCATCGCCATCGTGCAGGAAGGTGGCCAGAGCTGCATCCAGGTCTTCTTCTTCCGCAATGGCAGCAATTACGGCAGCCGCGCCTATTTCCCGTCCCATGACAAGGGTGCCTCCACGGCAGAGATTCTGGCTGCCTTCATGGGCCAGTTCTACGAGAACAAGACACCGCCGCGTCTGATCCTGGTGAGCGAGATCCCGGCCGAATTCGAGCTCCTCACCGAAGCCTTGACCCTGCGCGCCGAGCGCAAGGTGGAAATCGTCGAGCCGAAACGCGGCGACAAGCGCAAGCCGGTGGAACATGCGCTGCTCAATGCCAAGGAGGCCCTGGCACGGCGCAATGCCGAGAGCAGCAGCCAAGCCAAGCTGATGCGCGGTGTCGCCGATGTCTTCGGACTGGAAAATCCGCCGGGCCGCATCGAGGTCTATGACAACAGCCATATCTCGGGCACCAATGCCTATGGCGCCATGATCGTCGCCGGGCCCGAGGGCTTCATGAAGAACCAGTACCGCAAATTCGCCATCCGGCGCGGTGCCGGCAATGACAATGCGGCCACCGGCAAGGATGAAAGCGTGGCCGACGAGATCGAGGCAATTGCCGAGGCGACACCCGAAGTCACACCGGATCAAGCCGATCAGCCGGAGACCGAGACTTCATTCCGCGAGGCAGCCGAGGCCCCGGCGGATTTTGCCGCCGCACCGCCTACCGCCGCGTCCGCCCCCGTCCCCGGCCTCAACAGCGATCTCGTCGCCGGCGACGATTACGGCATGATGCGCCAGGTGCTGATGCGGCGCTTCGGCCGTGCCCTGAAGGAAGACCCGGACCGGTCGCGCGGCGCCTGGCCGGACCTGGTGCTGATCGATGGCGGCCAGGGCCAGTTGCAGGCTGCTTTGGACGTCTTCGCCGAACTCGGTATCACCGATCTGGCGGTGGCCGCCATCGCCAAGGGGCCGGACCGCAATGCCGGACGCGAGCGGTTCTTCCTGCCCGAGAAGCCACCGTTCAGCCTCGATCATAAGGACCCGGTTCTCTACTACCTGCAGCGGCTGCGGGACGAATCCCACCGCTTTGTCATCGGCACCCACCGCGCCAAACGGTCGAAGCAGATCGGCCAATCCATGCTGGATGAGGTGCCGGGGATCGGCGCCAAGCGCAAAAAGGCGCTTTTGCTGCATTTCGGCTCGGCCCGCGAGGTGG
>DATMUQ010000115.1:0-3744 GCA_035563795.1 Terriglobales bacterium
GTAATTGCCGCGCCAGCCGATATCCTCGACGACACCATCGCTAGTGGCGACCACCGGTGTCCCGGTCGGGGCGCCGAAATCGACCCCTTCATGGAAGCGGCGATCGCCGAAGACCGGATGGATGCGCCAGCCATAGGGTGAGGTGATGCGGGCATCGATCTGCAACGGCTTGCCGAGATCGACCAGGGCGACACCGTGGCCGTCCTCCTGCATCAGGGTCGTGGTCTGCTCATCGGTCTGATAGCGATAGATGCGCTGGGTCTTGCCGCCGTCATCGAGCATGGCATAGCGCAATTGCGGCTCGTCCAACTTGCTGCCGCGCTGGAGGCCTTCATAGATCACTTCGAAGGTGGCAGCCGCATGCAAAGCCGGCAGCCGGCCGGGGCCGGCCTTGAAGCCGAGTACGATTTCATCCGCCACCGCGGCAGGCAGGCCCTTGGTGATGAGGGCCGCCCGCAGATTCTTGCCGACCGTGCCGGTCACATGCTGGACGATGAACTGGCCGTCGCCTTGCGCACTATCAGCCGGCCCGCTATCGGCCTGCGTGTCGCGGCTTGCCGCCTGCGACCGGTCGGCGGTGCTGCCTGCTGCCGCTTGCTGGCCATCCGATTGCTGGTCTGCCGGTTTCTGATTGGCGGTCCAGATCGACGCCTTGCCGCTGGACGAACCGGACCGGGCCTGCAATGCCTTGGCGACATCCTGGTCGGAGACCGGGCGGGCGGCATCGATATGCACCATCAGGCTGGTGGTATCGCCGGTCATCAACTCGACGGTCTGTACCAGACGCGTGGTGCTGCCGGCCGCTGCGTCATCTGCCGGCGCGAAAGTCAGGCGCAGGCGCGAGCCCGCCGGCAAGCTGGCCGGATCGATCATATCGCCGAGGGCCGTGAGAACGGCATGGCGGTTATCCGCCGGCACGCCCTGGGCAGCCAGCAGCCGGTCCAGGGTGTTGCCCTTGTCCACCGTGACATTGGCCGCCGAGACGATGAGCCCGCCGGCATTCTTCGCCGGCTGCACCGCTGCGGCCGGTGCCGTGGCGGGAAAGCGGTCGTCGAGATCCTTCGCCGTCGCCCCAGAGCTCATCCCCAGGGTGCTCATCCCCAGAACGCCGCAGGCGCCGACAAGGAGAAAACCCGCCGATAGCACAGTGCGTTTGAGTGAATTGCGCAAGAAGCAGCACCGCTGAAGGAAGCCCCCCTGAGCGTGGTGAAGAGCTTGACGGGTATCTTGGTGAAGAAACTGGCGCGCGATGGCAGTGCTGGCGGTGTAGACCGGTATCCCCGGCATTACTCTGGTCCCTGTTATCTAGCCCCCTTGGGGGCCGACCCGTTGGGGGCCGATAGGTTTGCTGATATGGAGCTGACAGATTCAACCCCGGCGAGGCCGACAATGAGCCGTCCAACTAAGGCGATTTTGCGGCGGGATCCAGCCGAGGCGGCGGATCGCTGTTCACATGTGGTTGAAGCCAGTTCGGCTTGGTCTAGCGGGGTCAGAAACGTCGCCAAATGCCCTCATGGCGACATTCGGCGCGGAGACACATGTTTGGCGACGGGACAGGCCGGGCAGATGGATTCCGCCATCCAACGCAGCGACTCGGGGCGGGTTATCGGCTGCCGGAAAGGGCCGTCGGAATCGATTTTGCCGTCGTTTAGCGACTGATTTTCCCGGATTTTTGCGGAAAAAGGCTGTTGTGGGCGAAGCCGGCTGCTATAATTCTCCACTTGCTGTCGTGGAGGTGCGATTCGGATGCCGATTGCCCCCTCCACTGTCGGTCGAACCGACTTTCCCGGCAAGGTGATTGGGGTGAAAAGACCGTCCAGAAGCTGGCGGCGGATAAGCCGTCGATAGAGCTGGAGCGGCCCATAGGACGAATGTGAGTGGCCATGAAGCTGACCATTGATCGGACTGCGTTGTTGCGTTCCCTTGCCCATGTGCAGAGTGTCGTCGAACGGCGCAATACCATCCCCATCCTCTCCAACGTACTGGTAGAGGCCAAGGGCGACCGCCTGAGCCTGACCGCCACCGACATGGATCTCGCCATCGTCGAGCAGACCGCCGCCAATGTGGCGACCCCCGGCGCCGCGACGGTGCCGGCCCATACCATGTACGACATCGTCCGCAAGCTGCCGGATGGCGCCGAGGTCCAGATCGAGCTGGCCGGTGACGGCGGCCAGGTCGCCCTCAAGGCCGGCCGCTCGCGCTTCACCCTGGCGACGCTGCCGAAGGAAGACTTCCCGGCGACGGCTGGCGGCGACCTGCCGCACCGCTTCCCGCTTTCCGCCATCGATCTTCGCGGCCTCGTCGATCGCACCAAGTTCGCGATCTCCACCGAGGAGACCCGCTATTACCTCAACGGCATCTACCTGCATGCCTTCTCGACCGGCAAGCAGAAGTCGCTGCGTGCCGTCGCCACCGACGGCCATCGCTTGGCACGGGTGGAAATGCCGCTGCCGGAAGGCGCCGAGAACATTCCCGGCGTGATCGTGCCGCGCAAGATGGTCAATGAGATCCGCAAGCTGATCGAGGAAGTCGAAGGCATGGTCGAGGTCTCGCTGTCTGACTCGCGCATCCGCTTCGCCTTCAACGACACCATCCTCACCTCGAAGCTGATCGACGGCAGTTTCCCGGATTACCAGCGCGTCATTCCGACCGGCAATGACAAGGTGATGGAAGTCGACCGCCGCAGCTTCCGCGATGCCGTCGACCGCGTCTCCACCATTTCCAGCGAGAAATCCCGCGCGGTGAAGCTGAGCCTCAAGGCCAATGCCATGACGCTCTCCGCCACCAGTGCCGAGAACGGCACCGCCATCGAAGAGTTGGAAGTCAAATACGAGGGCGCGCCGCTGGAAATCGGCTTCAACTCGAAATATCTGCTGGATGTCGCCGACCAGATCGAAGGCGACGGGCTGCAATTGGTGCTGGCCGATTCCGTGGCGCCGACCCTGGTGCGCGATCTCGCCGATGCCATGGCGCTCTATGTCCTGATGCCGATGCGGGTCTGAGCCCCTTGTCTCAACCGGGCCAGGAACGCGTGCTGACGGCCAACCCGACTGAACTGGGTCAGGTGGAAGCCCGTACCGGCTTCACACATCTCACGTTGACGGCCTTCCGCAGCTATCGGCAAGTGACACTGGAGCTTGACCCGCGGCCGGTGGTGCTGACCGGCACCAATGGTGCCGGCAAGACCAATCTGCTGGAGGCGATCTCCTTCCTCGCTCCCGGCAGCGGTTTCCGCCAGGCCAAGCTCGCCGAACTCGATTGCCGCAGCGCCGGCAATCAGGGCGAGATGGCCTGGGCTGTTCATGCCCGGCTGCAGACGCCACAGGGCGAACACCTGCTGGGAACAGGACGCGATCCCCTGGGTCCGGCCCAGATCGGCCGCGATCGGCGCCTGCTGCGTCTCAATGGGGCGCCGCTGCGTAACCGTGCCGGCTTTGCCGAGATCCTTTCGGTGCAGTGGCTGACACCGCAGATGGACCGGCTGTTGGGCGACGCCACGGGTTCAAGGCGGCGGTTCCTCGACCGGCTGGTGGCAGCCACCGATCCCGCCCAGGCGACCCGGTTGAACAGCTATGAGACTGCCTTGCGTGAGCGGGCAAAACTGCTGCGCGGCGAAGTATCGGCCGGCGCTGCCGAGATCGCTACTTGGCTGGATGCCCTGGAAGGGGAGATCGCCGGCCTCGCCGTCGCCATCGCCGCCGCCCGCAACGACACCGTGGCGCGGCTGACTGAATTCATGGCGGG
>DATMUQ010000116.1:0-3128 GCA_035563795.1 Terriglobales bacterium
GCGCGCCCTCCAGTGGCAGCCCTTGTTGCGGGTCGGCAGAGGAAGGATCGCGCTGCGGCAAGGGCGTGGCTCGTTCCGGGTCAGAGGACGGGATCAGGCACTATAGGGCGGCTTGTCCCAGCCCTTGGGCGACGCGGTGAAAATCTCGCAGCCGGTTTCCGTGACGGCGACCGAATGCTCGAACTGGGCCGAGAGCTTCTTGTCGCGGGTGACGGCGGTCCAACCGTCATCGAGAATCTTCACCTCATAGCGGCCGGCATTGATCATCGGCTCGACGGTGAAGAACATGCCGGGCTTTAGCACCGGGCCGGTCTTCGGTCGGCCGAAATGCAGGATGCTGGGCGAGTCATGGAACACCCGGCCGAGGCCATGGCCGCAGAAATCGCGCACCACGGAGAAACCGAGCTTCTCGGCATAGGTCTGGATGGCATGGCCGATATCGCCGACGGTGTTGCCGGGCTTCACCTGCTGGATGCCCAGCATCATCGCTTCATAGGTGGCATCGACCAGCTTCTTCGCCTGCACGCCGACCTTGCCGACATAATACATGCGGCTGGAATCGCCGTACCAGCCGTCGAGGATCGGCGTCACGTCGATATTGAGCACATCGCCCTCGATCAACTTCTTCGGGCCGGGAATGCCGTGGCAGACCACGTGGTTGATCGAGGTGCAGATCGAGCGCGGGAAGCCGCGATAATTCAGCGGACCGGGGGTGGCGCCATGGTCCACAGTGAAGCCGTGGCACAGCCGGTCCAGCTCGTCGGTGGTGACACCGGGCACGACATAGGGCGTGATGTAGTCAAGCAACTCGGCAGCCAGGCGGCCGGCCTTGCGCATGCCTTCGAAAGCCGCGGCGTCGTGAATCTTGATCTTGCGATTGTCGTCGACCCATTCGTCGGCGACATCCTGCTTCTGCATCTGTCCGTAGTCCTTGAAACGAGCTTTAAATCACTAGAGCCGGATCGTTTTAGACGGAATCGCTTCGCGATTTTGTCTAAAACGTGAATCCATCTCTCTTCAATAAGATAGAGAGCGATTTACGTTCTTCATGAAAGCAAGGGTGCTTCCATCAAGAACGATCGCACTCTAGCATAAAGCCCTGGCGCATTGGCGCAACCCCTGCGGCTGCAAGGCTTGGTCTGTACTTCGGCAAGGCTCTTTGCCAGATCGTAACAGTTCTAGCCAGCATATGGGAGCGAATGCAGATTTTAGAAGGGGTTAGGCGGTCGCAGCACGCCACCTGCCAAGGCTTTGGCGGCTGGCTAGGGGATGGCTACAGCAAATCCGGGCGCTCGCGGTGGTTTTTGCCAGCAAAGGCGGTGCGACAGGGCTGCCGCAGCCGTGCCTAAGCGCGTATGAGACCTGTCACGGGTATCTCCGCTGCCAGGGTAATGCCGCAGGGGCTGCCTCCGTTCAGGGCGAAATCGCAGCGATAGGCCCGAATTTCAACCCGGTCCGCCACCTGTCGGAGCGTTGCGGCATAGCCAGGGTCGATATCCACGGCGCATTGCACGCTGTCGCAATCGGCGCGCTGTACCAGGAACAGCAGGACGGCACGGTAACCGGCAGCGGCCAGCTCGGCCAGTTCCAGGAGATGCCGGGCACCGCGCTCGGTGCGGGCATCGGGAAATTCGGCCAGGCCAGTCTCCCGGCTGAGGGTGACGCTCTTCACCTCAACAAAGCAGCTTCCGGTACCAGAAGCGGGGCCGCCAAGCAGCTGGAAATCGAGCCGGGAACGGCTGCCAACCTTCACCTCGCGGCGGATCTCCCGATAGTCCGCCAAGGCGTCGATCCGGCCAGCGGCGAGGGCCTCGGCAACAATGGCATTGGCGTGACCGGTATTGATGCCGACGAGGCGCCTGGCAAGATCGGCTGCCGGGCCGGGCAATTCGGCTATTTCCCAGCCGAAAGGCAATTTTCGGCTGCTGCCCCGGTGATCGCTGAGCCAGCAGATGGTGCCCGGATCCGCCAGACCCAGCATCGAGCCGGGATTGGGGCAGTGGACGATGGCCTCGCTGCCACCCGGCAAGAGGACATCGGCGAGGAAGCGTTTGTAGCGGCGCTGCAACCGGGCCGGGATGAGAGGGGCGGCAAAGTCCATGATCGCCTTCAGGTTAGCCCGCTCGTTCGAGTCGTGCCGTTGGTCTCGGGGGAGATGGTTGCAACAACCGGCACTTCGCGGCAAGTTACCCGCTCTTTCAGGAGACTGCATCGATGTTGCTTGTAATCCGCTCTGTCAGTGCCGCCGCTGTGGCAGCGGTTCTATTGGCCGGCTGTGCCGCCGACCAGAGGATCACGGTCTGGACCAAATCCAATGTCAGCGAGGAGCAGCGCGACAAGGATTACAGTGCCTGCCGCCGCTATGCCGACAAGCAGATGGCGGGCGAGCGGGGCGTGCAGCAGGATCTCGATGTGATGTATGGTGGCACGACAAGCGGCATCAAGCCGACCCTGGGGCAGAATCTCAACTCCTACAATGATGCCAAGCGCTATGACAACCTGGTCAACGGCTGCATGACCGATGCTGGCTATACGGCGGTGAAATAATGAGCGACATGACAGCTTCCGATAACGCGACGGGTGCTGCACCCCGCATCGTCACTGCCGCCGTGCTGGTGATCGGCAATGAGATTCTGTCGGGCCGCACACGAGACGCCAATATCAACTATCTCGCCACGGGCTTGACGGAAATCGGCATCCGCCTGTTGGAGGTGCGTGTGGTGCCGGATGTCGAGGCGCGGATCATCACCGCCGTCAACGAGCTGCGTGCCACCTATGACCATGTCTTCACCACCGGTGGCATCGGCCCGACCCATGACGACATCACCTCGGCTTGCGTCGCCAAGGCATTTGGCGTTCCCCTGCTACGCGACGAGCGTGCGGTCGCGCTGCTGACCCGCCACTACGGTGGGCCTGAGCATCTGACCGATGCGCGCCTGCGCATGGCGCATGTGCCGGAGGGTGCGGCGCTGGTCGACAATCCGGTCAGTGCGGCGCCTGGCTTCCAACTCGGCAATGTTTATGTGCTGGCCGGCGTACCGCGCATTTGCCAGGCGATGTTCGATGGCCTCAAGGGGCGGTTGGTCGGCGGCGACAAGGTGTTGTCTGTGACGGTCAGCGCCCATATC
>DATMUQ010000117.1:0-2357 GCA_035563795.1 Terriglobales bacterium
CTGCGGTTGTAAATGGTCAGGCCATCGTCGCCGCCGTAACGGTCGAGACCGACCGCCACGTAATAGAGCAGTTGCGCAAAGGCGAGCGTGATCATGATGAAATAGAGGCCGCGCGTACGCAGGCAGAGCGCGCCGATAATCAGCGACGCGAATGCCGACACCAGCAGCGCCGCTGGCCACTGCACAAAGCCTGAGGGAAATCCCTCCTGCGCCAGGATGCCAACCGCATAGCCGCCGAGCCCGATATAAACGGCGTGGCCGAAGCTCACCATGCCGCCGTAACCCATGATCAGATTCAGGCTGGTCGCCGCCATCGCCAGGATAATGATGCGGGTGAACAGGATCACCAGGAAGACATTACCGCTCACCGCTGCGTAAACCGGCAGCAGGGCAAGGAAGATCAGCAAAACCGCCAGCACGAGATTACGGGGTGTCAGCAACGCAGTCATTTGTTCGACACCGGGAACAGGCCTTCCGGCCGCAGCACCAGCACGACCGCCATCAGCAGATAGATCAGCATCGACGAGATCGCCGGCGCGATCGCCGAAGCGCTGCGCCCACTCAACAGCAGCCGGAGAATGTCGGGCAGGAAGCTGCGGCCGACGGTATCGATCAGACCGACCAGCAACGCGGCGATGAAGGCGCCGCGGATCGAGCCGATGCCGCCGATGATGATAACGACGAAGGCGAGGATGAGGATGTTCTCTCCCATGCCAATCTGCACGGTGAGGATCGGCGCCTGCATCAGGCCGGCGAGACCGGCGAGCGCCGCGCCTAGCCCGAACACCAGCGTATAGAGAAGGTTGATGTTGACGCCGAGCGCGCCGACCATCTCGCGGTTGGTGGCGCCGGCGCGGATAAGCATGCCGATGCGCGTGCGCATGACCAGGATGTAGAGGAACAACGCCACCGCCAGCGTCACCAATATAATGGCGAGCCGATACGTCGGATATTCGATGCCAGGCAGAATAGGAAAATGCCCATTGAGCCATGCCGGCAGCGGCACGTTCATACCGGCCGGTCCCCACACCAGCCGCACGAGCTCATTGAAAAACAGGATCAGCCCGAAGGTGCCGAGCACGTGGTCGAGATGATCGCGTCCGTAAAGCCGTCGCATCGCAATCACTTCCACGACCATGCCGACTAAAAGCGTGGCGGCGAAAGCCGCGATCGCGCTGAAGATAAAATTTCCGGTGAGCGCGGTGAAGGTCGCCGCGAAATAGGCACCGATCATATAAAAAGAGCCGTGCGCCAGATTCACCAGATCCATGATGCCGAAAATCAGCGTCAGGCCGGCAGCGAGCAGGAACAGCAGCAGCCCGAGTTGCAGGCCGTTGAGGCACTGTTCCAGAAACAGCAACATGCTTGGAGACTCGTAGAAAAGCGCGCCACCCCGCAACAAAACGGGACGGCGGCGGCGCGCGCCTCCGCCGTCCGCTTCGAATTACCTTACTTCATCGGGCACTTGGCTGCAGCCTTGTCTTGATTGTCTTTGACGATGGTTGCTACGGTCTTCAAACGTAGCTCACCATTGGCGTCTTTATACGCCTCCTGCAGGTAGAAGTTCTGAATCGGATACTGATTGTTGCCATACTTGAACGGCCCACGAATCGAAGCGAAATTCGCCTTCTTCATTTCGGCGCGCATCTCGTCCTTCTTGCTGACATCACCCTTCACCGCCGCGACGGCGCTGGCGATGAGATTAGCAGCATCATAGGACTGCGCCGCGTAGAAGGACGGCCACGTCTTGTACTTGGCATGGAAGTCCTCGACGAACTTCTTGTTCGCCGGGAACGGTAGGTCATTGACCCATTCCTGCGCCCCCGGCACGCCGAGAGCGAGATCGCCCATGCGCGGCAGCGACAGCTCGTCGATGGTAAAGGCGGTGTAGAGCTGGATCTTGCCCTTCAGGCCGGCTTGCGAAAATTGATTAAGGAACTGCACGCCCGCGGCGCCGGGATAGAACACGTAAATCGCATCGGGATTGGCCGCTCGCGCCTTCGACAACTCGGCGGAGAAGTCGAGCTGGTCCGGCCACTTGGTTAGCTCCTCGCTGACGATCTGGCCCTGGAAAGTCGAACGCATGCCATTGAGCATGTCCTTGCCGGCGGCATAATTCGGGCCGATCAGGAAGGCGGTCTTCACGCCCTTCTGGTTCATGTATTCGCCGACCGCCTGCGGCACCTGATCGCCCTGCCACGATGTCGAGAAGAACCACGGCGAGCATTGCTCGCCCGCGATCTGTGACGGCCCGGCATTGGCGCTGATGATGAAGGTCTGCGAATCGATCGCCGACTTCAGCGAGGCCAGCAGCACGTTCGACCAGATGTAGCCGGTAACGAAGTTGACGCGATCGG
>DATMUQ010000118.1:0-5726 GCA_035563795.1 Terriglobales bacterium
CGCGCGCCGTATCGGCCGTGTACTGACCAACGATCCTGGTACCGGTGTCATGCGTCATGCCGATGCCGGCTACCAGATCGCCATCGACTGCGCCAAGGAACAGGGCCTCAACCTGCCGATGCTGCAGAAGTAACGGCGACATTCGCCTTCCGTTACGCCCTCCCCGGCCTTTCCTGTAGATGGGAAATGGCCAGGGAGGGCGCTTTCGCATCGCCATCGGCGGTATCGGTTAGGGCTAGTTCGGCACGCCATTCGGCGCTACCTTGCCTCATCACCATAGAGCCAGCCGGGAGCTTGAGATGCCGCGCCAAAAACCGACAACCGAAGCTGCCTGGGATTGCCTGATCACCGATTGTCATGTCGCCACGCTCGCCGGCGCCGAAGGCTATGGCGAGATCCGCGACGCAGCGATCGGCATCCAGGAAGGCCGGATCGCCTGGATCGGCCGCGAAGAAGATCTGCCGGAGATCGCCGAGGAGGCGCTCGACGAAGTCAGCCTCAACGGCAATTGGGTGACGCCCGGCCTGATCGACTGCCATACCCATCTGGTCTATGGCGGCCAGCGCGCCAATGAATTCGAGATGCGCCTGCACGGCGCCAGCTATGAAGAAATCGCCAAGGCCGGCGGCGGCATTGTCTCGACGGTGAAAGCGACCCGCGCCGCCAGCCTCGAGGAGCTGGTCGAGAGTGCCGGCAAGCGGCTCGAACATCTGCTGGAAGAAGGCGTCACCACGATCGAGATCAAGTCAGGCTATGGCCTCGACCTTGAATCCGAGCGACGCATGCTACTGGCAGCCCGGCAGCTCGAAGCCGAATATCCGGTCAATGTCGTCACCACCTGCCTCGCCGCACATGCCTTGCCGCCGGAATATGCCGGACGTCAGGGCGCCTATGTCGATCTCGTCTGTGAGACCATCATCCCGACTTTGGCCCAGGAAGGACTGGTCGATGCAGTTGATGCCTTCTGCGAAAAGATCGCCTTCACGCCGGCCGAGACCGAGCGGATATTCCAGACCGCCCAGAAGCTGCGCCTGCCAGTGAAACTGCATGCGGAACAGCTCTCCGACATGAAG
Source organism: Terriglobales bacterium (assembly GCA_035563795.1). Classification (GTDB taxonomy): domain Bacteria; phylum Pseudomonadota; class Alphaproteobacteria; order Dongiales; family Dongiaceae; genus Dongia_B. The sequence goes on from DATMUQ010000118.1 coordinate 1,074, forward strand.
GGCGCGGTTCTTGCCGCCAAATACGAGGCGCTTTCCGCCGATCATGTGGAATACGTCGCCGAAGACGGCGCAGAAGCGATGGGCAAGGCCGGTACGGTCGCGGTCCTGTTGCCCGGCGCCTTCTACTGCCTGCGCGAGACCAAGGTCCCGCCGATCGATCTCTTCCGCAAGCATGGGGTCAAGATGGCAGTCTCCACCGACAGCAATCCCGGCACCTCGCCGACCCTGTCGCTGCGCCTGATGCTCAGCATGGCCTGCGCCTTTTTCCGGCTGACGCCGCAAGAAGCGTTGCGCGGCATCACCATCAATGCGGCGGCCGCACTCGGCATCGACGATACCCACGGCTCGCTGGAAGTCGGCAAGGTCGCCGATCTCTGCGTCTGGCAGGTCGGTCAGCCGGCGGAACTGGCTTACTGGATCGGCGGCAATCCGTGTCGTGCCGTGATGAAGAACGGCTTCTGGGCACGCCGCAGTTATTGATCAGCACCGACTGACAGATCGAGATCATGAAAGCGCAGCATCTCACCAGCAAAGACTACCAGCGCATGCCTTGGAAGAATGGCCAGGGCTCGACAACACAATTGATTTCTGCCGCCAATGGCGATGGCAGCTTCGACTGGCGCCTCAGCATCGCCGAGGTCGGGCAATCAGGCCCCTTCTCCGATTTCAGCGGCTATGATCGTATCATCACCCTGATCGAGGGCAAGGGCATGGTCCTGAGCTTCAATGGCACCATGGAGCGCCGTATCGACAAGCCCTTCGCGCCCCTGCCCTTCGACGGCGGCTGGCAGACCGATTGCACCTTGATCGATGGGCCCTTGCGCGACTTCAACCTGATGGTGGCGCGCCGCTGGGGTCATGCAACGATGACCATCCTGCAGCTCGACGCCGGCGAGAAATGCGAGATCGGCGAGGCACCCGTCGTCCTGCTGCACGTCTTTTCCGGCACCGCGGTCTATGATCATGGCGAAGCCCGGTTCGAGCTGGCGGCAGGCGATACGCTGCATCTGGACCGGCCGGGCGACAGCCTTCTCTCCGCTGCCGCGCATGCCACCGTGGCAGCGATCTATCTGGAGCCTAAAGCATGAGCGAGACATTGGCGCCGGCCTATGACTTCACCCAGGGTGACAGTCCGCTTCTGATCAGCATGCCGCATGTGGGCACGCAATTGCCCGAAGCGGTCAAGGCGGGGCTCATTCCCGCAGCACTCGATCTGCGCGATACCGACTGGCATCTGCCGCGGCTCTATGACTTTGCCCGCGAGCTCGGCGCCAGTGTGCTATCGGCGCGCTATTCGCGTTTCGCCATCGATCTCAATCGGCCCTCGGATGACAAGCCGCTCTACCAGACCGCGACGACCGGTCTCTATCCGGATGTGCTGTTCGATGGTACTGCGCTGTTTCAGCCGGGCAAGACACCGGATGCTGCAGCGCGCCAGCATTATCTCAAGGAGATCTGGCAACCTTATCACGACCGCATCGCCGCGGAGCTGGCGCGGCTGAAAGCGAAATTCGGCTACGCCGTCCTGTTCGACGCCCATTCGATCAAAGGCGAGATTCCCCGCTTGTTTGACGGCCTGCTGCCGGATTTCAACATCGGCACCAATAGCGGTGCGGCCTGCGCAGCGGCCCTGGCTGACCGTCTCGCCGCCGTCTGCGATGCCCCGGGCTATCGCCATATCGTCAATGGCCGCTTCAAGGGGGGTCATATCACGCGACATTATGGCCAGCCGGTACAGGGTGTTCATGCCGTGCAGCTGGAGCTCGCCCAGCGGACTTACATGCGCGAGGCGGCTCCCTTCGACTATCAGCCTGATATTGCCGACCGCGTGAGGCCGGTGCTGCGCCGGTTCGTCCAGACATTGACCGACTTCCGTCCCTGACGCCCATAGCTGGGCCTCCTGTTCAACGCCTGCGGTTAACCCTGTCTCAGGCCCGCTTGCGCTCGCCGACAGAATGGATCAGTCTCGAGCCATGGCTGAAGGGGACAGTTTCCGCATATTGACCGCAGGTGAGATCGGCAGCTTCAAATGCCGAACGCGCGTGCTGGAACAGCTCCTGGCCTATTGGGATTGCAAGCGGGGGGACCGCCCTCGGCCAATGCGGGCCGATATCGATCCCGCCGACATCACGAAGCTGCTGCCGCATATCATGCTGGTCGATATCATGCGCACGCCGTTCCGGGTGCGCTACCGGCTGGTCGGGACCGAAATCGCCCGCATGGCGCATTTCGACTTCACCGGTCATTTCCTCGATCAATTGACCTTCGAAAGTGGCGATGCGATGGACTGGGTCGACTGCTATCGGCAGGTGGTCGAAACCGGGCTGCCGGGCTTCGGCGTCGTGCATTGGCTGTCACCGGGCGCGGCCCATCGCTGGGTCGAATTCCTGATCTGTCCGCTCTCGACCGACGGCCAGACGATCACGCAATGCATCTCGGCCGAAGATTACGAGCCGCTGAAGCCGGTCGAATTCGACAGCCTCGACCACACAACGCCCCATCAATAGGGGCTTGCCCACAGGTCAATGAATGAGTGAGCAGCAGTATTTTCACGGCGACTTGGTGGCGCTTTACGACACACTCAATCCGCTGGGGGCCGATAGCGACTATTTCATCGCCGCCTGTGAGCCTGCACCGCAAACCATCCTCGATCTCGGCTGTGGCACCGGCCTGCTGACCAAGGCCCTGGCCCAGCGCGGCCATCAGGTCACCGGCGTTGATCCGGCACCGGCCATGCTGGAGATTGCCCGGCATCCACCACTACTCAATGCGCAATGGCTCTGCGCCGATGCCAGGGAACTCGACCTCGGCATCCGGTTCGACCGCGTCATTGCCAGCGGCCATGTCTTTCAGGTCTTCCTCACCGCCGCCGACCGCCTGGCCTTTCTGCGCACTGCCGCACGCCATCTGAAGCCGCAGGGACGCCTGATCTTCGACAGCCGCAATCCCGCGGCTGCGACCTGGCTTGGCTGGACGCCGGCACGATCGAAGCGTCGGATCGTTCATACGACGCATGGACTGATAGATATCTGGCATGAGGTCGGAAGCGTCGATGGCGAGCGGGTGAAATTCACCTCGTCCTATCATTTCGGGGAGAGCGGCCAGACTTATACCAATGCCGGCGAACTCGCCTTTCCCCCATATCAGCTTATTCGTGAACAGCTGGGCGCGGCCGGTCTGCAGGTCATAAAGATTGATGGCGACTGGAGCGGTGCGCCCTTCACAACAGCGGCGCCGGAAATTATCGTCACTGCGGGGCCGGGCGATGCGGGTCTGTGATGCCGCATACAGCTTTGCACAGCAAGGCATGCTAAAAAAGAAATCATAAGGGGAGTATGGCCATGCGTTTCCGCCACCAGCTGTTATTGATTTTCCTGACCACCGCCACCTGTCTGTTGTTCGGCGGTGTTGCACCTGCCATGGCGGCAGGCGACAGCTTCCTGGGCAACTGGACCATCAGCAAGGCCGTGGTCGCGCCCTGGGCCGATCCCGGCACCAAGCCGAGCACAGCCGAAGTGAAATCGCTGATGGGCAAAACCGTCAGCTTCAAGAACGGGCAGATCGTCGGCCCAGGGATTCTTGCCTGCAGCGGACCGACTTATGATCTCAATGATGGCGGCCCCGATATGCTGTTTCAGGGCGCCTTGACGCAGAAGCCCGACGGCTCCGCACAGGATCCTGCCAAGCCCGCGGCCGATCTCGGCTTTCATGGATCGACGATCAAAACCTTGCAGACCGGCTGTGAAAACGAAATCGACTATCACTTCGTCGATGACGCCACGCTGGAATTCGGACTTAACGATTACGTCTATACGATGACCAAGCAGGGCAATTGAGCGATTGAAACCTGCCTGTCCCCCTCCCCGGGGCTGCTTCACCAAAGCCAAATAGCGCGCGATCGCACGTCACCCCGTGAGGGGAGATGGAGTGCCCTCGGCCATGGTGAACAGGGAATGCCTGCTCCGGCCGTATCAGCTACAGCCTTCCCAAGGGTTGGGTGGCGATCAGCAGGAGGGAGTGCGCTTCGCATGCGACAGCACCGTGTCAGCAAGGCGTTCGGCGACCATACAGAACCGCGCGTTGCGTCCAACTTCTTAACGACAACGACATTCTGGGGCGGGTTGTTTCTATCCGGCTTCATGCTGGCCGCCGCCGTCATTCTGGCGAGTTGAGGCGCGTTCAGGACCTCTCCGCTTATATCCAAGCGTAAAAGCAATCGGCCGAAGCACTGCTTCGGCCGATTGTCTTTGTGCGCAGTCTGACCGCTGCCTTACTGCTGTGGCACCTGCTGGATCTGCGGCTGCTGTTGCTGTTGATGACTCGACTGATTGGTATGCTGTACCTGCTCGCCCTGCGGCTGGCGATGCTGGTTCTGCTGCTGTTGGATCAGCTGTTGTTGCTGCTGCTGCTCAACTTGCTGCTTCTGTCTTTGCTGTTGCTGACGCTCAGCCTGATATTGCTGCTGCTGAACCGCCCGCTCCTGTTGTTGCTGCTGATAGCGCTGGTTCTGCTGGTACTGCTGATTCTGCTCGTATTTCTGCTTCTGCTGGCGCGCCTGCCAATCGGTCGCCTGCTGATTGGATTGCCCCTGCGATTTGCTCTCGCCTTGCGGCCGGATGATCTGCGTTTCCGTGGGCTGACTATTCTGGTTCT
>DATMUQ010000119.1:0-4700 GCA_035563795.1 Terriglobales bacterium
CGCCTTCAACCGCGAGTTCCATCTCAGCCTCTATCGCCTGTTTGGTTCCAAGGATTGGCTGGTCATCACCTATCTCGAACGCCATGAGGAGGATTTCTGGCGCAAGCTCGATGCGATCACGGCTTTGCATCCGGCAGATACCAAACAGCGCCTGCTGACCCTGATCGACTGGATCGACAGCGACATCTCCCGGCCGGATTATCAAGGTTGCCCCCTGACCCATGCCGCGATCGAATATCTCGGCGAGGACCATCCGGTGCGGAGTGCCGCCATTGCCCATAAGCGCGCGATACGAGAAGAGCTGGTGAAGATGGCGAAGCAGATGGGCGCCGTGGAGCCAGCACTGCTCGCCGACCAATTGTTCCAGCTGGTGGAAGGTGCGCGGATGGCGCGTCAGCTGCTGCCCGGCGACGGCAGTCGCGGCGCCCTCGCCTCTTCGAGCCGGCGGTTGATCGAGGCAAGCCTGCTCCCTGCGCAGGTGCAAGCAGCCGAATAGGCTGCACTGCGGCCGCAGGAGATTGCACTCAATCCTGCTTGTCGTGCTCGTCGATATAGCGGCGGAGCGCCGTCGCGGCATTGAGCATATGCGCCCGCATGCGCCTTGCTGCCATCTCGCCATCGCCCTCGGCGATCGCCTGCATGACACCATCATGCTCCTCGCGTGACTTCTCGACCCGGTCGCCCTGGCGCAACTGCGTGCGACGGAAGGCATTGAGGCGGGTGCGCAAAGCCATCGCCTGCTCCGCCAGGAAGGCGTTATGGGTGGCGCGATAGAGGCTGAGATGGAACTCGCGGTTGAAGGCGTCATAGGCGTCTACATCGCGGGCATCGACCATCGCCTGTGACGCATCATGCAACTCGATGAGATGGCTGCGCTCCAGCGGTGTCATGCGATAGGTGGCGAGCCGCACACACATCGCCTCGATCTCCGCCATGGTCTCGAACATGTCCATGATGCGTTCCGGCGTCATGCGGGTGACGACGACGCCCCGCCTTGCCCGCATCTCGACAAGACCGCTGACCGCCAGCTGCCGCAGAGCCTCGCGCACCGGTGTCCGCGAGGCGCCGAAGCGGTCGGCCAGTTGCTGCTCGTCCAGCGCCTCGCCGGCCGCCAACTCACCCGAGGCAATCTGGTCGGTCAGCGCATCGCGGATGCGGTCGGAGAGCAACCCTCGGTCTTCAGCCCCGCGATCCGCGTTATTGTCATCAGCAAGATCGTCGAGCTTTGCCAAACTGCCTCCGGGCTGGTTTTCCGCCCCCTGTATGCAGAAGGGCGGATGGACCGTTAAGAATTATCCAAAATAATTCCTCTGCGCGCCTATTGTATACTCATATTGACATCCTAAATCAACCGGCATACAGAAAATCCGAGGTTTGAAGCTTGAGTATACGGAGCATCACGGCATGACCGACTGGAACAGGCAGAAGGCCGGGCTGGCGGAGCGTCTCGCGGCCGGACGAGCCCATGCCGCCGGCAAGACGGTCCCGATCGCAAAACTGCCGGCTTTCCTGGAAGCGGTGCTGCGCCCCGGCGACCGGGTCTGCCTGGAGGGCGATAACCAGAAACAAGCCGATATCCTCGCCACCGCTCTGGCCGATCTCGATCCCGATAAGATCCACGACCTGCATATGGTGCAGTCCGGCGTCGTGCTGCCGGAGCATCTCGATCTCTTCGACAAGGGCATCGCCCGGCGTCTCGACTTTTCCTATTCCGGCCCGCAATCGGCGCGCATCGCCCGCATGCTCTTCAGCGGCAAGATCGAGCTCGGCGCCGTCCATACCTATCTCGAACTCTTCGGCCGCTATTTCATCGACCTCACGCCGCAGGTGGCGCTGATCGCCGCCGTCTGTGCCGATCGCCACGGCAATCTCTATACCGGCCCCAATACCGAGGACACGCCGGTCGTGGTCGAGGCCACCAGCTATAAGAGCGGCCTCGTCATCGCCCAGGTGGCGGAGATCGTCGACAAGGTGCCACGCGTCGACATTCCCGGCGACCTCGTGCATTTCGTCGTCGAGGCGAAGAAGCCCTTCTATGTCGAGCCACTTTTCACCCGCGACCCGGCGGCGATGACCGAGACCCAGATCCTGACCGCCATGCTGGCGATCAAGGGCATCTATGCGCCTTATGGCGTGCGCCGGCTCAATCACGGCATCGGCTTCAACACCGCGGCGATCGAATTGCTGCTTCCCACCTATGGTGAGGCCCTGGGCCTGAAGGGTCGCATCTGCACCCATTTCGCGCTCAACCCCCACCCCACATTGATCCCGGCGATCGAGGCCGGCTGGGTCGAGCAGGTGCATTGCTTCGGTTCGGAAGTCGGCATGGAGGACTACATCGCCGCCCGCCCCGACATCTTCTTCACCGGGCCGGACGGTTCCTTGCGTTCCAACCGCGCCTTCAGCCAGACCGCCGGCCTCTATGCCTGCGACATGTTCATCGGCTCGACCCTGCAGATCGATCTTCAGGGCCATAGCTCGACCATCACGGCGAGCCGCATCGCCGGCTTTGGCGGCGCGCCCAATATGGGCTCCGATCCGCGCGGTCGCCGCCATCCCAGCGAGCCCTGGCTGAAGGCCGGCGCCGAGGCCGATCCCGACACGCCGGCAAGCCTGCGCCGCGGCCGCAAACTGGTCGTGCAGATCGGCGAGACCTTCGGCGACGGCAATGCCTCGCTCTTCGTCGAGAAGCTCGATGCTTTGGAACTGGCGGCGAAGCTGAAGCTCGATCTCGCCCCCGTCATGGTCTATGCCGACGACGTCACCCATATCGTCACCGAAGAAGGCATCGCCAATCTGCTGCTGTGCCGTGATGCCGATGATTACGAGCAGGCGATCCGCGGCGTTGCCGGCTATACCGAGATCGGCCGCGCCCGCGACAAGAAGATGGTCGAGCGGCTGCGCGAACGCAAAGTCATCCAGCGCCCGGAAGATCTCGGCATCGATCCGCTGGATGCCGACCGCCGGCTGCTGGCTGCGCGCTCGATCAAGGATATCGTGCGGAGCTCCGGTGGCCTCTATCGGCCACCGAGCCGGTTCCGCAACTGGTAAGGAGAGAGGCCGATGGAAAAGCTCAGTTTCCAGTTCAAGACCGAAAAGGCCGCCGGCGGCACCCGCCCGCAGGCTCTGGTCGGCGTCGTCGCCTCCGGCAATCTCGAAGTGCTGCTGGAGCGCGTGTTGCCGCAGGACGCCTGCAGCATCGATATCGCCACCGCGGCGCATGGCTTCGGCACGGTCTGGCAGGCGGTGGTGGCGGATTTCGTTTCCCGCCGCGCCGCCGGCGGCTTACGCATCTCGGTGAATGACGGCGGTGCCCGGCCCGATACCGTGGCTTTGCGCCTCGCCCAAGCCGTGCGCCTGATCGAGGAGCCGGAAGCATGAGCGTGACCGCGACACATCATGCCGGCGCTCTCAGCTGGTATGAAGCCAGCGCAAGACAGCGCGTGGCAGCGCTTGCGGATGCCGGCAGCTTCGTCGAATTCATCGGCCCGGAGCAGCGCGAGATGAGCCCGCATCTCGCCGTCTTCAACCTGCCGGAACAATTCGACGATGGCATGATCATCGGTAGTGCCAAGCTCGACGGTCGCGACGTGCTGGTCGCGGCACAGGAAGGTCGCTTCATGGGCGGTGCCTTCGGCGAGGTCCATGGCTCCAAGCTCACCGGCCTGCTGCGGGCGGCCACCCAGCTGAAACGCGATGTGCTGATCCTGTTCGATACCGGCGGCGTGCGCCTGCAGGAGGCCAATGCCGGCGAACTTGCCATCGCCGAAATCATGCGCGCTTTGATCGAAGCACGCCTGGCCGGCTGCAAGGTGATCGGCCTCATCGGCGGCCGTGCCGGCTGCTATGGCGGCGGCAGCCTGATCGCCGGCTGCTGCTCGTGGCTGATCGTCTCCGAACAGGGACGCCTCAGCGTCAGCGGCCCGGAAGTGATCGAGACCAATCGCGGCGTCGAGGAATTCGATTCCCGCGACCGTGCCCTGGTCTGGCGCACCATGGGCGGCAAGCACCGCTACCTGATCGGCGGCGCCGATATCCTGGTCGATGATGAGGCCATCGCCTTCCGCGAGGCCGCCATTGCGGCCCTGCGCGGCGCCAGCGGCTTCGACCTCGCCGTGCTGACGGCCGAACAGCAGCGGCTGGAATATCGCCTGGAGCGTTTCGGCGTCCTGCGCGATGCCGTCGATATCTGGACCGGCCTCGGCATCGCCCAGCCGGCGAACCTGCCGGAACTGACGACGGAAGACTTCCTGCAACAGGTCCAGGGAAAACGCGAGGCCGCCGATGACGCTCGATGAAATCCTCGCTTCGCTTTTTCCCCAGGGGCATCAGGTACGCACCAGCGGCAGCCTGATCGGCGGCAAGGCCGATCTGCCCGGCGGCGGCCCCATCCATGTGATCGGCATCAAGGACACGGCGTTCCTCGGTGTCGAAGACGCGGTGATCCTTGCCAACCGGGTAATTGAGATCATCGAGAGCGACAAGGCGGCCCCCATCCTCGTGCTGATCGACTCGTCCAGCCAGCGCATGAGCCGCCATGACGAATTGCTGGGCCTCAGCGAATATCTGGCGCATCTCGCCAAGACCCTGCTTTTTGCCGAGGCGCAAGGCCACCGCACCATCGGCCTCCTCTATGGCGGCAGTGCGGCCGGCGCCTTCATCGCCACCGCCCTTGCCACCGGGACACTCGTCGCCCTACC
>DATMUQ010000120.1:0-5242 GCA_035563795.1 Terriglobales bacterium
TGTTCTTCATCGGGTCGTAGAGGCGCACCTTGTCACGCACCAGCTGCATCAGATCCTTGTCCGATGAGACGATGGTGACCTCGGCGCCGGCCGCCACCGCCTGCTCGGCATAGGTGGCGATGAGATCGTCAGCCTCGAAGCCTTCCATCTGCAGGGCCGGCACATTGAAGGCCTCGGTCGCCTCGCGGATGAGGGCGAATTGCGGAATCAGCTCTTCCGGCGGTTCCGGCCGGTGGCCCTTGTAATCGGCATAGATCTCATTGCGGAAATTGCGCCGGGCGGCGTCGAAGATGACGGCAAGATGGTCGGCATCGGTATCCTCCAGCAGCTTCATCAGCATGTTGGTGAAACCGAGCACGGCGTTGACCGGCGTGCCGTCCGGCCGGGTCAGCGGGGGCAGGGCATGGAAGGCGCGGAAGATGTAGCCCGAGCCATCGACTAGATAGACGTGGCGGGGCGGCGCCCCACTGCCATCCGGCGGCACCGATTGCATATCGGCCTGGGCGGTGGTGGCGGCGTTCTCGTTGCTGCTCACGGGGCCGGTTGCGCTCAATGCGCGTCTGCCGGATGGGCGCCCTGCTTGAGCACGAAGTGACGGCCGCAATAGGGGCAGTCGATCTCGTTTTCCTTGCTCAGGGTGAGATAGATGCGGGGATGGCCAAGAGCGCCGTCGCCGCCATCGCAAGCGACCCGGGTGCTTTCCACTTCAATCGTCTCAACCGGCTTCATGGCCCAATCATGTCCTTCAAACTTATGGCAAATATCGGTCCAGGATGACGCCGCCGGAGGCCCGGTCGGAGCGGGCGGCGCGACATTGACCCGATGCGGGGCGGATGATACCTGTCTCCCCGGTCGATAATCAACCTTTGGCGATACCTGTCTGCAGGCTCCTCCTGGAGGCGCTTCTCACGCGGGAGATCGCCGGCTTCCCGCGATCGACCCTGTCCGGACCGATCCGCCTGATTGGTTCCTTGCACCTGATTGGCGCCAAAAGATGTCACAGCAGCCTGCCTCCGCCGCCCCCAATGCCGCCTATACCGATACCGCCGGCCTGCCGGATTACGCGGTCTCGATTCGCGGCCTGACCAAGATCTACGGCAAGGCCGGGGTCGGCGTCGCGCCAAAGAAGGCGCTCGATAATGTCGATCTCGACATTCCCCGCGGCAGCCTCTTCGCCCTGCTCGGTCCCAATGGCGCCGGCAAGTCGACGCTGATCAACATCCTGGCCCAGCTCGTGGTCAAGACCAGCGGCGAGGTCAAGGTCTGGGACATCGATCTCGACCGTGATCCGCGCCATGCCGCGGCGGCGATCGGCGTGGTGCCGCAGGAGCTCAATGTCGATCCTTTCTTCACACCACAGGACCTGCTGGATCTGCAGGCCGGCATGTATGGCGTGCCGAAGGCGGAGCGGCGCACGGCGGAATTGCTGGCCGCCCTCTCGCTGAGCGACAAGGCGAAATCCTATTCCCGCACCTTGTCGGGCGGCATGCGTCGGCGCCTGATGGTGGCGAAGGCCATGGTGCATAATCCGCCGGTCCTGGTGCTCGACGAACCGACCGCCGGCGTCGATGTCGAATTGCGCCAGCAGCTCTGGGCCTATGTGCGGCAGCTCAATGCCCAGGGTGTCACCGTGCTGCTCACCACCCATTATCTCGAAGAGGCGCAGGAGCTCTGTGATCGCATCGCCATCATCAATCATGGCAAGGTGATCGCCTGCGAGACCAAGAGCGAGTTGCTGGGGCGCCTCGATAATAAGGAAATGATCTTCACCGTGGCGGTCGATCTCGATCTCGATCGGCCGGAATTGCTGGTGCTGCGCGAGCGCTTCCATGCCGAGAAGCTGGAGCCGCGCCGCCTCCGTATCCGCTACGCGCCATCGCAGATCCGGGTCGATGAGATCCTCACCGCCATGCATCAGGCCGGCCTGCCGATCGTCGATCTCTCGACCGTCGAGACCGATCTCGAGGACATCTTCCTGCAGCTGACCCGCCAGGAACCGCAGGGCTGACGCTCTCCGGACGGAGGTCCTACGCGGGAACGCCGATCAGCTTTTCACCAGCTTGGTGCACCTGGTAGATCGGCGCGGGCCCGCAGGATCAGCTCCGGCGCCAGCTCCACCGCGGCGGCAAATTCCAGCAACAGCTGCTCCCAGTTCAGCAGGTAATCGAGCACGGCGCCGAGCCCGGCTTTGTCGGTGGCGATCCCGCGCAAGGCCGTCATGTCGATCCCGGTCAGGTTGAGAAAATGGTTCAGCCGCTCCTCGTCTTCGACGAGAAAGGCGAGGGCTTGCAGGGCAACGGTTTCGCCATCGGGGCGGAGAGGCTTCTGGTGCATATGTCGAGCTATAGCAGTGTCGCCAGCGGCACGGAAGCGTCGCTTCCGACGGCGTTTTCGTCCTGCCAAATTTCGTTTCCGAGCTATTGCGGTGCAGCATCACAGCTGCGTAGGCCGGTTGTGTCTCCGTCGCGGCTGCCTTAAACTTGTGGCATTGAACCCTTGTTCCACGACAGCGCACAGACAACGATTTCAGTCGATGATTTCTGTGAAGACCAGGCGGAGGAAACAATGACGGTTACGCAATTGCTGCGCGGCAAGCCGGCGCGGCTCATCACCATGCCAACCCATGAAACCCTGGCGAAAGCGGCGGAGATACTTGCCCGCGAGCGTATCGGCGCCGTGGTCGTCACCGCCCCGGGCGGTGATCTCGCCGGCATCATCTCCGAACGCGATATTGTGCGGGCCATTGCCAAGGATGGGCCGGCGGCGCTGACCAGCAAAGTCAGCGAGACAATGACGGCGAATGTCACCTGCTGCGATCCCGGCGACACCATCGATGACGTGATGGCCTGGATGACGGAAAAGCGCTTCCGCCACCTGCCGGTCAAGGAAAATGGCCGGCTGATCGGCATGATCTCGATCGGCGACGTGGTCAAAGCCAAGGTTGAGGATGCCGAGCGCGAGAGCGCCGACCTGCGCGCCTATATCGCCGGTACATAAGGCGCGCCGCGCCGTTCGGCGCTGGCCTGTGCTCCCAGGCCCGGCGCCGAAGGGCGCGTTCCAGCCGTAGCGGCCATTCCGGCGCGCTTGGCCTGTGTGATTTAATCTATGTGATTCTGTGCGGCCCTTCCGCAACGCTTTGATCTAAAACAGTAATGTTCCACCGGCTAGGCATGCGAAGGCCGGAATGGCGGATTTTGCCGCCGGTCCTGCAAGACTTGATGCGGCGCAACAGCTCCTGTATGTTGCGCCCACGCCAAGTCGCGATGCACCCGTAGCTCAGCTGGATAGAGCGTTGCCCTCCGAAGGCAAAGGTCGTACGTTCGAATCGTATCGGGTGCGCCATTCTTTTCAATCACTTGGCCAGAAGCGTCTGGGCTCTGAATAATTGGAGCTTCTGGCGCGCGATGCTAATGGCCCATCTGCATAGGTCTCGCTGGAAGCGTATCGGCGGATCGATGCCGGAACGTTCCAACCGTCGAAGGACCGGAGCGATCGATATCGATAACGCCCGGCGGCTGCCCCAATAATGCGGTCGCTGCATTCACGCCTATTTGTGACTGGCGCTGAATACGCCGTTCCAGTCGGCGGCCGGCGGCTCGGCCATGAAGCGCTGGCAACGGTCAATCATGATGTGTGATGGCCGGTCATCGCCGCGCGAAGCCAAAGTCATCGCGAAAAAGCCGATCGCGCTCTCCCAGTCGCTGGTCAAATAAGCGGCGAGCCCGCGTTCATAGTGGCGGATCCATTCCGGATTTGCCTGTCCCGCTTTGGCGATATCGAGCAACTCGAAAATGTCGATTGCCTCCTGGCGCCCATAGACGGCAACACGGTCGAGATGCCGCATGAGCATCCGGTCCCCCAGTTCGGCGGCTGTCTTTGGTCCGATGAGGATCGAGGTCCCATATTGTTTGTTGAGCGCTTCCAAGCGGCTGGCGATATTCACCATGTCACCGATGGCCGTGTAGTTCAGCCGGTCGGGCGAGCCGATATTGCCAACCAGGGCCACGCCAGTATTGATGCCAATCCGCAGGCCGATCTGGCCGAGCTTTGCCGAGCTGTCGGCCTGGAGCATTGCCTGGAACCGCGCCTGGCAGGCGAGCGCCGCGCGACAGGCGGCCAAGGCGTGCTCCGCGTGATCGCTGGGGGCATTCCACAGGGCCATCACCGAATCGCCGATGAACTTGTCGACCGTTCCGCCCTCCTGGTGGACGGCGTCTGACATCGCCTGCAGATGGTCGCCGAGAAAGGCCAGCGTCTTCTCAGGCGCCGCCTCGGTGAGGCCGGTGAAGCCGGCAAGATCGCTGAAGAAGACGGTGAGCGGCTGTCGCTTACCGCCCGGCTTGGCGTCGATGCCGCGGGCAACCAGCGTCTCCACGAGATCGGCCGGGAGATATTTGCGAAACGAACCAAGGCCGGCCTTCATCTGCTGCAGGGCACGGGAGAGCTGCTCCAGCTCCAGTAAGGAGGATGGCTGGTAGCGTACCCGCTCGAGATGGAAGTGCTCGATCTCCGCCATCTGCCGGACCATGCTGCGGATCGGCCGGCTGATCAGACGATCGGCGGCGGCGATGGCAAGCAGGATCAAGAAGCCGACCAGGCCGGTCACGATCATGTAGAGCCGCCGCGTTGCCGCAGGAATATCGCCGAGGATGTCATCAGCGGGAATCACGGTGGCGACCGACCAGTGGCGAAAGGGCAAGGGAGCGATATTGACGAAATAGTCGCGGCCGCTCGCTGGATCGTGGATGTCGAAGCGGTCCTCCGCATTGATCGCGGCCAGGTCGAGATGGCCGACGGCGAGCGCCCGAGCAACAGCGTGCACCGAGGGATCGTCGCTACCGCTCAGGCTTCCCCAATCCATCGCCGCCGTGCCGCCGGCCATGGCGGGTAAGATGCGGCCATTTTCGGCGAGGATGAAGGCGTGGCCATGGCGGCTGACGGGCAACCCCGCCAGGAAGCGGGCGAGGCGCGCGAGATCGATCGTCACCGTCATCACGCCGATATAGCGTCCATAGACCTCCAGCCTTTGCGAAATGGCGATGGCTGGTTGCGGGCCGGCGGGAAACTCACGTGCCTCACTCCAGACCGGCAGATCGGCGGTGACGGCGGCACGATACCAGGGCTCCGTCGTTGCCCGGAACGCGCTGGTACTGATGTGGCGCTGCTGGAAGATGATATCGCCAGTGGTTGCCAGGTAGTTGTCGGTGCGATACGTGCCGGTATCGGTATCCCGCTCGTGCCG
>DATMUQ010000121.1:0-6400 GCA_035563795.1 Terriglobales bacterium
CCCAGCCTCGCGGTCGAATGGGCGCCCAAGGGCATTCGCGTCAATGCCGTCTCGCCCGGCACCATCGATACCGATTTCCACCAGCGCTATTCCTCGCCGGAGAAACTGGCGGCCACCGCCGCCAAGCTGCCGCTGCAACGCCTCGGCAGCGCCGAGGATTGCGTCGGCGCCTATCTCTTCCTCGCCTCGCACAGCCTTGCCGGCTATATCACCGGCCAGGTGATCGAGGTGAATGGCGGCGCCTTGATGCCGTGAGGCGACGTCAAGGCTTCCTGATCTCGATCAGTTGGCGTTGACGATTATCGCCGTCGGTATCTTTGACGACAATTTGGACCACGCTATGCAAGGCGGGGGCGTACCAAATCGTGCTATTACCGGTCCAGCTGCCATCATCCAGTCGTGACACAGTATCGATCACGAAAGTGTCGACTTGGCCCAACGGCAGTTGCAGCGTTTCGGCGCGAACGACCTTTACCGTGTCGGTCATCTTGCCTGCGCGCGGGTGACGATTGAAGGTAGCGCTCTTGCCGATCTGCAGCGGGAAAAGCGGTGCCATATCGGCGACATCCGTGTTTTCATTATCGGCCCAAGGGTCTGGCTCATAGTAGAATGACCTACGGCTGTTGACATAAGACTGATAGAGCCGGCCATTGTGATCGGAGACGCGTTCCTCAAGTGTCCCGCCCGTATTCAAGTTGCGCCAGACCAAGATAGTGCCGGCCGGGGGGTAATCGAGATCGCTGGTCTGAAGTTGAGCGAGCGGCTGGGCTGGCGCTAGTGTTTGCTGTCCCGTCGCGCCGTTCTGGCACCCAGTAAGCGCAGTGACGCAGATGAGAAGTGCCACAGCCGCCAGACGTCGGAATTTGCCCGTCGTCGGTGATTCGGCTAAGCCGTTTTGCATGTTCATATAAATCCCCCAACAGTTTAGTGCCTGAGTTCTGCATAGGCATGCGTGAGACTCAAGTCTCAAGATCATTTGCCCCTGTGGCTATCCACAAATAGGTGCTTACGAGACTTAGGTGTTGCGTAAGCAAGTTAGCAGCCAGTCCGGAACGATTTTAAAAAGCACTTCAAAAAAATGGCTTTTTCCGGCATAGTTTTCTCATGACTGAAGCCCGCCCCTTCGCCCCGATTGTCCAGCGTTTGCGCGCTGCCGGCCTCCGACCGACGCGTCAGCGTCTGTCTTTGGCGAAGCTGCTGTTCGATGGCGGCGACCGTCATCTGACCGCCGAGCAGCTGCACGACATGGCCGCCGAGGCGCGGATCCCGGTCTCGCTGGCGACCGTCTACAACACCCTGCATCAGTTCACCGAAGCGGGCTTGCTGCGGGAAGTGGTGATCGAGGCGGGGCGCTCCTATTTCGACACCAATGTCAGCGACCATCATCACTTCTTCTTCGAAGAGAACGGCCAGCTGCAGGATATCCCCGGCGACCAGATCGCTTTGCCGCAATTGCCGGCCGCCCCGGCCGGTACCCATGTGGCCCGCATCGATGTCATCGTGCGGGTTGCCAAGGACTGACTTTCCCACCCGCCAAAGCAGCATCCTCCAGGCTCTAAACACGACATGATTTCATTTCCGTGTCGTAGTTAAGGCGCTTCTTTTTAATTATTCTAACCTGTTGACTTCGCCTTGCTGGCGGCGCGATAACTAGAGCGGACGATGGTTTGACTTCAGGTGACGTCGTCATGTTGCAGGCGACGTTATCAACGAGGCAGGCCATTGCCGGGGCGCCGATACGGGGCCGTGGGCAAGACGGGCCATTCCATCCTGGCCGCGACGGACCCAAGCGGTGTGCTCCCCAGCTTCACGTCTTCTTCACTCAGGGAGAATGAACATGGCAGCGTTGAAGGGTTCCAAGACCGAAGGCAATCTGAAGGAAGCGTTTGCCGGCGAAAGCCAGGCCAATCGCCGCTATCTCTATTTCGCACAAAAGGCCGATGTCGAAGGTTATAACGACGTCTCGGCGGTGTTCCGCTCGACAGCGGAAGGCGAGACCGGCCATGCCCATGGCCATCTTGAATTCCTGGAAGTCAGCGGCGATCCGGCCACCGGCCTGCCGATCGGCTCCACCAGCAACAATCTGAAGGCGGCGATCGCCGGCGAAACCCACGAATACACCGACATGTATCCGGGCATGGCGCGCACCGCGCGCGATGAGGGCTTCGACGAAATCGCTGACTGGTTCGAGACCTTGGCCAAGGCCGAGAAGTCGCATGCCGGCCGCTTCCAGAAGGCGCTCGACACGCTCGGCTGATATCGGCCGGTGCGAACCGGCATCGCCGGGTGTCTGGATGATCCGGGCATCCGATGATGCGAGGCTGGAATGATCTCGGCCGGGCTTGGTGTCACCTGATCGGGGATGACATCACGATCCCGGCCGGCTTCCGGCGCTGATGCCAGGGCGCGGGTGAGCGGCTTGGCAGAGATGACAACGAAGAAAAATTCAACGACCAAACGCAGGGGCCGAAAACATGCGTGAAGGTAGTTTGGAAGCGCCGTTCCGCCATCCGCTGGACTGGCAGAATCCCGATTTCTACGACATGGACAAGATCAACGCGGAAATGCACCGCGTGCTCGACATCTGTCATGGCTGCCGGCGCTGCTTCAATCTCTGCGATTCCTTCCCGCGCCTGTTCGATCTGATCGATGAATCGCCGACCGGCGAAATGGATGGCGTGAAGGTTGAAGACTATAAGCAGGTGGTCGATGCCTGCACGCTCTGCGATCTCTGCTTCATGACCAAATGCCCCTATGTGCCGCCGCATGAATGGGCGCTGGATTTTCCCCATTTGATGCTGCGCTACCGCGCCGCCGAGCTGAAGCAAGGCAAGGCCAGCAAGCTCGAGCAGCAGCTGACCGAGACCGACCGCAACGGCAAGATGGCGGCGGTGGCGGCGCCGGTGGTCAACTGGGCCAATAACAACGGCGTGGTGCGCGCCGGCATGCAGGCCACACTCGGCGTCGATGCCGAAGCGAAGCTGCCGAAGTTCAACGGCCGCACGCTGGTGCTGCGCGCCAGCGAACATCCGCTCGAGGCTAATAAGGAAGCCCCGGCCTATGGCCGTAAAGTGGCGCTCTATGCCACCTGCTTTGCCAATTACAACAATCCCGATATCGGCATGGCGGCGCGCGTGGTGCTCGCCAAGAATGGCGTTGAGACCACGGTTGTCTATCCGCGCTGCTGCGGCATGCCGCAATTCGAGCAGGGCAATGTCGCCCGCGTCGCCGAGCATGCGCAGTCGGTCAGCGAGGCGCTGCTGCCATATGTCGAACAAGGCTACGACATCGTGGCGCTGGTGCCGAGCTGCGCCCTGATGCTGAAATTCGAATGGCCGCTGATCCTGCCGCAGGATGAGAAGGTGAAGAAGCTCGCCAAGGCGACCTACGATATCAGCGAATACATCGTCGATATCGCAGCCAAGGAAGGGCTGGCGCCAGGCCTCGCGGCCTTGCCCGGCGGCGTCACTTTGCATATCGCCTGTCATGCCCGGGCGCAGAATATGGGGCAGAAGGCGGCGGAGATGCTGCGCCTCATTCCCGAACCCGATCTCGCCGTGATCGAGCGCTGCTCCGGCCATGGCGGTTCCTGGGGGGTGATGAAGGGCAATTTCGAGATCGCCCTCAAGATCGGCAAGCCGGTGGCCCGCCAGGCGAACAGCGCCGGCAAGAAATTCGTCGCCTCGGAATGTCCGCTGGCCGGCGACCATATCGTGCAGGGGATGGAGAAACTGAACGGTGCGGAAGCACCGAAGCCGGCGGATGCCTTGCATCCGGTCCAGCTTTTCGCGAAAGCCTATGGTCTGGTGTAAGGGACAGCGCCATTGCCAGTGCCGCCGCGAAACCGGTAATCAACCCTGCGATGACGCGGTGTGTGCCGCCTCATCGCCTTGGAGATGAAAGATGTTGGCAATGAGCAAGAGAGAAATCACCCCCGCGGATATCCTGCCGGTCGCCGATTATGCCCGGCAGCGCAGCGAGTTGCGCCGTGGCATCGTCGCCCGCAAGAAACTGCGCCGCATGGAAGTCGGCCCGGCATCGACCTTCTATTTCGAATGCTATGAGACCATGCTGCAGCAGGTGCAGGAGATGCTCTTCATCGAGAAGGGCGGCGAAGCACAGATCGCCGATGAGCTCGAGGCCTATAACCCGCTCATCCCCAATGGCAGCGAGCTCGTCGCGACGGTGATGTTCGAGGTCGACGATCCGGTGCGCCGTGCCCGTTTCCTGGCGCGTATCGGCGGCGTTGAGAACCACATGTTCATCCGCGTCGGCAGCGAGACCATGCGCGGTGTCCCGGAAGACGACCAGGAACGCACCAATGAGGAAGGCAAGGCCTCATCGGTGCATTTCGTGCATTTCCCCTTCACCGCGGCACAGATCAAGGCCTTCAAGCAGCCCAATACCCAGGTGCTGATCGGCTTCGATCACCCGGAATACAGCCACATGGCCGTCATGCCGGAAGCCATCCGCGCCGAACTCGCCGGCGATTTTTCGTAGGCTGCTCTGCGATCGAGTTAAGCCCCTCACCCCAACCCTCTCCCTAAAGGGGCGAGGGAGTTGAGGCGTCACAGCTTGTCTCCCTCGCCCCGCTTGCGGGGAGAGGCCCGGGGTGAGGGGGACTCACCCGCGATGCTGCTATTCGCTCGGCCCAAAGATTATGAAGCGAACCGCCCGACCACCTATAAAAACGATAGCGGCTAAGATCAAAAAGAGGATGGCACCGAATATGCCGTTGCCGCCTGAATTGTTGAAAAAGGCAAAAACTGCCATCACCAGGAAAAGGATGGCTAATCCGTTAGCGAACCAACCAACGACCAGGCCGAAGCGAGCAAGCATAGTTATTTCCCGTGTCGAATAACAAGGATGGCTCTATCCCCGGATCGTGTCGATCTTGCCGTCATGCAGGTGATAGATGACGCCGTGTTCGACGGTGAAGGCAGCGACATCGGCGCGGGCGAGGCCGAGATAGCGGCTGCAGATCAATTGCGCGGTCAGGCCATGGGTGACGGCGATGAGTGCGCCGGACTGATCGGCGAGCCAGCTTTCCACCCGCATCACCGCCTGGTCATAGCCTTCGCCTTCGGGGGCCTCGAACAGCCAGTCGAGATCGTCATAGCTGTCGATCAGATCGGCCCATTCCTCTTCGATCTCGTCGAAGGTCTGGCCTTCCCAGTCGCCGAAGCTGACTTCGGTCAGGCGCGGTTCGATCAGGTAGGGCGGCATATTGGCGAAGCGTGCCCGCAGCAGATTGGCGGTCTGCTGGGCGCGGCCGAGCGGGCTCACCTGGAAGGGCGGCAGCTTGCCGTCGGGGAAATGCGCGGCCAGCAGCTCGGCCAGTTGCTGGGCCTGGCGGCGGCCGGATTCGGTCAGGGCTGAATCGCGCTGCCCCTGCAGGCGACCGTCGAGATTCCACTCGGTCTCGCCATGGCGCAGCAGGAAGATCTCCGTGCTCATGCCGCCACCTCGCTGATCATGCGAACGTTCAGCTCACCGCTCACTTGGCCTCGACCTTCTCGTCCGGATAGACGCCCCAGAGATCGCTGCGCGGCAGCCAGCCTTTATAGCCGTTGACGTCGAGGCGGCATTCGCTGCCGTCACATTCCTTCAGATGGCCGATGACGCCGGGATCGAGCTTGGCGATCGGCACGCCGCCGCCAGGCTCGCTCATCAGGATCTTCTGCCCGTCGACCACCTGGGCGGTGCGGCGGCTGGAGAGCAGGTTGGCCTGTACCCAGCCGATGGCGCCATCACGGTCGCGGATGCGCCGCCAGGTATCGAATTCCTGGACGATCTCCACCGGCAGGCCCTTGCGGTGATACTGCCAGAGGATCGGGTATTCGGTGCCTGGCCCGGCCCGCATATTGACATCATTGGCATCGAGCGAGACGAAACGCGGCAAAGGCAGCTTGGTCTCCTCGGCCTTGCCGGGGGACACCGCGGCGCAGAGCAGGGCGGTCGCCAGGAGCACCATGGTCAGGGTCAGGGGCGCGAAACGGGAAACAGGGCGTGAGGTGGCAGTCATCTTACTCCGTCATGTCTTCGGCCCAGGCGATGACGGCGCTAACACGCCGCGCTGCACGCCTGGACGAGCCCCCGCAACGATCCGGGGCGGTCTGATGTCAGCGACCCCGGCCGCCAGGATCTCCCCCTTGCGGCCGCGCCCCAAACGAACCAGCCCCGGGAACACGTCCCCCAAGATCCTGTTACAAGATCCTCTCCCTGGGGGGAGGCCGGTTTCCCGTGCCCGCCCGTCAGGGACATCCCAAGCCAGCCGGCGCGACATCAACCCGAATCTGTCTATGCCTTAAATCAACGGTCACGAAGCGGTCAAGCTTCGCGGCGGCAAAGTGTGACCAAGCTGATCCTGCCGCCTGCCGATGTCGTCCCGCTGCGGCTT
>DATMUQ010000122.1:0-3218 GCA_035563795.1 Terriglobales bacterium
CCGCCAGTTCATGGCCGTGCTGCTGCGAGATCATGTTCAGCATCATGTCCAGGGCCGCGGTGCCGCCCGAACAGGTGAAGCGGTTGCGGTCGATCTCGAAGAGCTCGGAGGTGGTCTCGATCTCCGGGAAATTCTCCGAGAAGCTCGCCAGATTCTCCCAATGGATGGTGCAGCGATAGCCGTTCAGCATATTGGCGCGGGCCAGGATATGGCTGCCGGTGCACAAGGCGCCGATATCGGCGCCCTGCCGGTCGGCCCGTCGCAATGCCGCAAAAACTGCTTTATCATCAAATAGATGGCCGTCAATTCCGCTACAAAGGATGACCGTCTCATAACTGATAATCTGGTCCACCGCACCGCTCGGCGTCAGCTGGATGCCGTTGCTGGCGCTGATCGGCGCGCCATCGGGCGAATAGAGATGCCAGCGATAGAGCTCACGGCCAGCCACGCGATTGGCGAGGCGCAGCGGCTCGACGGCGGAGGTAAAGGCAATCATGGAGAAATTGGGCACCAGCAGAAAACCGATCTGCTGCGGCAGCTTCGACGGCAACGACCCGAACATGGAAGTCCTCTTCCGCGAATGTCGCTCACGGGACGGATCGATCAGGGGACCGGCATCGCTCCGGACACCTCTGACGCGGGACAACCGGTCAAGCCCTCCTTGACTACCCCGCCGCCACCAAGACATTTGCGCGGCGTATATAGAACAAATTTCCCGCCCTTTGGCTAGGGGTTTGTGTCGCAGATAACAAAAAAGTTCGCCTCATACCGACGCCGCGCTTTTCCGATTTTGGTCCTAAGCGGTTATTTTCAGAAGCGAAACCTGCCCTGCGCGGAATGCGCTGAAACGTCACCATTCGGAACGAGACATGTCCCTTGACCTATAGACGCAGCCGGGACAATACGTGGCGCTTGAGTGTCGGAATCACCCTTAACCTTTGGGCAGGATGCGACCACTCTGAAAAAAGTTCCCAACCGAATGGCCCGGTTACCTCCCATGAAGCAACGTTACTCGATCTTTTCGCTGATCCGGAATGCCCTCAACTACCATGCTGATTGGCAGGAAGCCTGGCGCAGCCCCGATCCCAAGCCTGCTTATGACGTCATCATCATTGGCGGCGGCGGCCACGGTCTGGCGACAGCCTATTACCTCGCCAAGGAGCACGGCATCACCAATGTCGCGATCCTGGAAAAGGGTTGGATCGGCGGCGGCAATACCGGCCGCAACACGACTATCGTGCGCTCCAACTATCTGTGGGATGAATCGGCACATCTCTACGAACATTCGATGAAGCTGTGGGAGGGCCTGTCGCAGGACCTCAACTACAACGTCATGTTCAGCCAGCGCGGCGTGATGAACCTCGCCCACACGGTTCACGACATGCAGGCGATGCGTCGCCGCGTTTACGCCATTCAGCTCAACGGCATCGATTCGGAAATCCTCACCCCGGCGCAGATCAAGGAGATCGTGCCGATGCTGGATACCTCGCCGAATGCACGCTACCCGATCATGGGCGCCAGCTTCCAGCGCCGCGGCGGTACCGCGCGTCACGACGCCGTCGCCTGGGGCTTTGCCCGCGGCGCCGACGAGCGCGGCGTCGACATCATCCAGAATTGCGAAGTCACCGGCTTCAAGATCGTCAACGGCACCGTCCAGGGTGTCGAGACCACGCGCGGCTTTATCGGCGCCAAGAAGGTCGGCGTCGTCGTCGCCGGCCATAGTGGCGTCATCGCCGGCATGGCCGGCTTCCGCCTGCCGCTGGAAAGCCATCCGCTGCAGGCCCTGGTCAGCGAGCCGATCAAGCCGATCCTCGACACCGTCGTGATGTCGCCGCAGGTCCACGTCTATGTCAGCCAGTCCGACAAGGGCGAGCTGGTGCTGGGCGCCGGTATCGACGCCTTCAACTCCTACGCCCAGGCTGGCAGCCCGCCGATCGTCGAGGATCAACTCAACGCGCTGATCGATCTCTTCCCGGCCTTCAGCCGGCTGCGCATGCTGCGCCAGTGGGGCGGCATCGTGGACACCTGCCCGGATGCCAGCCCGATCATCGGCAAGACCCCGGTGCAGAACATGTTCATAAATTGCGGCTGGGGCACCGGCGGCTTCAAGGCCACCCCGGGTTCGGGCAACGTCTTTGCGCATACCATCGCGCGCGGCGAACCGCATCCGCTGGCGACGCCTTTCGCCCTGGAACGCTTCACCACCGGCTATCTCATCGACGAGCACGGCGCTGCCGGCGTCGCTCACTGATCCTCGAGGCAAGAGCCATGTTTCTCATTAATTGCCCCTATTGCGGCCCCCGTAACGAACACGAATTCGGTTACGGTCACGAGGCCCATATCGCCCGCCCGCTGGTTGCTGAATATGAGCAGATGTCCGATGCCCAATGGGCGGATTATCTCTTCATGCGCAAGAACACCAAGGGTGTCCATTTCGAACGCTGGGTCCACACGAAAGGCTGCCGCCGCTGGTTCAATGTGGCGCGCCATACCGTGACCCACGAGATCCTCGCGGTCTATGAAATGGGCAAGCCGGCGCCGCAGCTCGATACGGAGAAGAAGTAACATGACCGCGCAGAAGAACCGCCTGGCGCAAGGCGGCCGTATCGATCGCTCGAAGCCGCTGCGCTTCACTTTCGACGGCAAGACCTATTACGGCTATCAGGGCGACACCCTCGCCTCGGCTCTCCTCGCCAATGGCGTGGTGCTGATCGGCCGCAGCTTCAAGTATCACCGTCCGCGCGGCATTCTCTCGGCCGGCGCCGAGGAACCGAATGCGCTGATCCAGCTCGGCCTCGGCAATCGCACCGAGCCGAACCTGCGCGCGACGCAGATCGAGCTGTTTGACGGCCTGGTGGCCGAAAGCCAGAACCGCTGGCCCTCGCTGACCACCGACTTCCAGGCTTTCAACAGCGTCATCAACAAGTTCATTCCCTCGGGCTTCTACTACAAGACCTTCATGTGGCCGGCCAAGGCCTGGATGTTCTATGAGAAGTTCATCCGCCAGGCCGCCGGCCTCGGCAAGGGTGCGACCGAGCCCGATCCCGATCGCTATGACAAGCTCTATGCCGCCTGTGATCTGCTGATCATCGGCGCCGGCCCGACCGGCCTCGCCGCGGCTTTGGCCGCCGGCCGCAATGGCGCCCGCGTCATCGTCGTCGACGAGCAGTCCGAACTCGGCGGCTCGCTGCTCTCGGAAAAGACCCAGACCATCGACG
>DATMUQ010000123.1:0-4018 GCA_035563795.1 Terriglobales bacterium
CTTTCGGCACGCCGGAATACAGCAAGGCGGCCCTCGCCAGCGGCCAGCTGGCGCGGCGCTACAAGGTGCCGTTCCGCTCCAGCAATGTGACCGCCTCGAATTGTGTCGACGTACAGGCGGCCTATGAAGCCGGCATGTCGCTCTGGGGCACCATCATGGGCGGCGTCAACCTGATCGAGCATGCGGCGGGCTGGCTGGAAGGCGGCCTCACGGCCTCGTTCGAGAAGCTGATCCTCGATGCCGAGATGCTGCAGATGATGCGGGAATTCCTGCGGCCGATCGGCACCAGTGCCGATGATCTCGCGGTCGAAGCCATCGCCGAAGTGGGGCCGGGCGGTCATTTCTTTGGCACCGGCCACACGCTGGCGCGCTTCGAGCACGCCTTCTACGAGCCGATGCTGTCGGACTGGCGCAACTTCGAGACCTGGAGCGAAGGCGGTGCGCGTACCGGCACCGATCGCGCCAACGCCATCTGGAAAGAATTGCTGCGGACCTATGAACAGCCGCCGATGGATCCCGGCATTGCCGAAGGGCTCAAGGATTACGTGGCGCGCCGCAAGGAAGAGATCGCCGGCGGCAAGTTCTGATCCCGTAAGTCATGACGGCGATGGTCGCTAGCCGGCGCTCAATTCGCCATCTTGACGACGCGGCAATCCTGGTTGTGCGCCGCCAATTGCAGGCAGCGATCCTTTGCCGTGTTCAAGCTGTCGAACGGGCCGGCCACCACGCGCTGGGTGAAGCCCTTGGTGCCGAGATCGGCGCGATGCACGCTGACGGACACACCCTGCAGCAGCGCGGCATATTTCTTCGACAGCCGGTCGGCCTCGGCGGTGGCGGCAGTCTCATTCGGCAGTGAGGCCATCTGCACGAAATAGGCTTGGCCGGAAGCCGCGGTCGACAGCGCTTGCGGCGTGCTGTCGGTTGCCGCTGCAGCGACCTTGACCGGCTTCTGCACGGTGCTGCTCGATTTGCTCGCGGTCTCGACGGCTTTGCCGGCGGGGTCCGCCTTGTTGTCACTGCCGCTCTTGTCAGCTGCGGCCCCCGTGGCCGTATCGCTGTTGTCATCGGTCGCTGATGGCAATGGCGGGTCGCTGAATAGTGGCACCGAGGCTACCGTGTTGACGGGCGCGGCAGAAGCCTTCTCGGCCGCTGGGATCGATTGCTTGGTGCTGACCGGCTTGGCGGTTCCCGGATCCGGCGCCTTGTATTGCGCCTGCGGCGCGATCTTATCGAGAATATCCTGGCGCAGGGCCGTCACGCGGGCGCGTTCGTCATCCGTCAAATCGGAAGCGCTGCTGGCGCGGCTCAGCCAGGTATAGGCGGCGAGGTTATTGAGGGCGACATGGTCGCCTTGGGCATATTCCATGCCGAGGCGTGCTTGGGCATGGCTGTTGCCCTGTGCGGCTGCTTGCACGAGCAGTGACATGGCGCGGTCCGTCGGCAGCCCGACCGGATGCCCGTCCAAGGCCAGTGCGGCCAATTGATACTGGGCATTGGCATCGCCAGCGGTGGCCAGTGGCGCCAAGGCCGCGCCGGCCGCGGGAAAATTGCCGGCTGTTATGGCGGCCTGCGCCGCGGCCATATCGGCGCGGGCTGGCATCAGCGTGGCAAGTGCGATGAGTGACGTCGCGGCGAGCAGGACGAGACAAGAGAGGCGGCGGCGAGGCAAGCTGCTGCAGGCGATCACGATGGCTCACTTGTCCCCAAATAGACCCAGCCATCCTAATTGAAACCACCCGCTCTCGCCAGGGTGAAGCGGGTGCGATCCGTCACATCGGTGACGACGGACTTGCCTGCACATCCGGTTGGTCGGCCAGGAGCGCCGCTTTAACCATGCTCACAAAGCGGCGACGGCACGCTCAAGGGCGGCAGCCTGTGCCTGCAGCACCGGCGTGCCGTCATCACGGGCTTCCTGGTCCAGAACCGCGGCCATCACTTCCAGATGGGCGGCGACAAGCCCCAATTTGACGGCATCGAAGGGCTGAGGCAGTCGGGTCAGCTGGCAGAGCGACTGGCCGAGCTGTGTCATCAGGGGATAGCCGAAGGATGTACCCTGGCCCTTAATGTTATGGGCCACGCCGAACAAGGCTTCAATATGCGCTGATGATCGGTTGGGTGCTGCTTGCGCCGCTGCCAGATGCTGGCGGCATTGATCGAGATCCGCCCGTGCCCAGTTCAGATAGTCGCGTGATAGCGCTGCCACCGCAGCCTGGGCCCGTGCCAGGGCTGCGCCGAAGCCGTCACTGTCGTCATCTGTTCCCATGACACATCAAGTACCACAGCCATCGAATCCGGTCGATAGGTCGGGAAGCCGATCTTGCCGGCCCGATATGGCGATCAGAGCCGCTTGGGCAGGCGCAGGGCCATGAAGCCGGTGGCGATGGTGAGGAAGCCGCTGGCCAGGAAGACGGCGCGGAAATCGAACAGCGACAGCAATATTGTATAGATGGTCGAGGGCAGAAGATCGCTGAGATCGATATAGGTCTGGAAGACCGGCGACATCTGGTTGCGCTCGTTCGGCCGCACAAAGCGCATGAAAGGAATATTGCCGAGGGAATCCAGCACCACGACGCAGGCCGCCCCCATCAGCAGCAGCAGGCCAACGACGGTGGGATGATCGTAGAAAAGCGGGATCGATAAGGTGAGCGCGCCGCCGACGAAAAGGCCGAAGACCAATGGCGCGCGGATGCCGGTGCGCTGCGCCACCCAGCTGATCAGCGGCGCCGTCACCAGCATGAAGTTGCCGATGCCGACCAGGCCGCCGGCCCATTGCGGGTCGAGATGATGGTCAGCGGCGTAAAGCGCGGGATAGACGAAGAACATGCTCCACCAGGCGGAGCGCCCGAAGGCGATCGACCAGCCGAGGCGGAGTTTGCGCTGCCGAACGAAATGCAGCACGTTGCCGAGCGGATTGCGGAATTCCCGCAGCGCCGCACCTGCCGGTACCAACGCCGGGTGATTGTGCATGCGCAGATAGAGGAAATAGGCGATCAGCACGACATAGCTGGCAGCCGAGACCAGCGCCGGCGCGATCATGCCGTGATCCTGGTAGAGCCTGACCCCGAGCCACGGGCCGATGCCCCAGGCGAGGCAGCTCATGAAGAGGCGCAGCGGCTCGGACTTCACCAGCTGATGGCGCGGGATGTAGTCCATCATATAGAGCAGCAAGGCGATGCGGCAGGCGGCTGCGGCCAAAGCGCGGCAGATCATGCCGGCGATCTGACCGGGAATGGTATCGGTCGCCAGCAGGAAGACGGCCAGGATGGCAACCAGCATGCCGGCGACATAGAACCAGCGCCGTTGCAGGCGCTGGATGAAAAGCGGCGAGATCAGGTTGAAGATCAGGCTGGTCAGGCTGGTGAGGAGAAAGGTGGCGCTGACCCAGGGGCGTCCTTCGTCCAATCCGAAGCGTCCCTGATAGAGCGCATAGGCCTGCATCGAGAGCACGGTCGAGACCATGGCGCGACCGACGGAATCCAGCGTGAAGAGCATGGCGAAGACCGTGGCGCCGGGCTTGGCCAGGGAACGAATGAAAACAGGCTGGTTGACGTCCATCGATACTGCGGGTCGAATGCGGCTCGCCCGCTATGGGCCCCCGCGTGAGGTCTCGCATCTGTAGCATGAGGTTCAGATAATGGCGATTGATTCGGATGTTTTTCGCTGGTCGGCTGTGGAAGCCGTTGCTGCATTGCGGCGTGGCGAGGTCTCGCCGCTCG
The DNA here is from genome assembly GCA_035563795.1 of Terriglobales bacterium. Taxonomy (GTDB): domain Bacteria; phylum Pseudomonadota; class Alphaproteobacteria; order Dongiales; family Dongiaceae; genus Dongia_B. Next base: position 3,717 of record DATMUQ010000123.1, read on the forward strand.
ACCTGATCGATGCCGCTTATGAGCGCATTGCCGCTACCAACGGCGGCGTCAATTCGATGGTGACCTTGTGTCCCGATCGCGCCCGCGATCATGCACGGCGGCTGATGCAACAACCGGTCGCGCAGCGTGGCCTGCTCTGCGGCCTGCCGATCGCGATCAAGGATCTTTCCGATGTCGCCGGGGTGCGCACCACCTATGGCTCGCCGATCTTCAAGGATCACGTCCCCACGGTTTCCGATCCCATGGTGACACGGCTCGAAGCCAATGGCGGCATCGTCATCGGCATGTCGAACACGCCGGAA
>DATMUQ010000124.1:0-4207 GCA_035563795.1 Terriglobales bacterium
GCGAACGGCGCAAGGGTGCGGGCAAGGATAACCGCCTGCGCATCGTCGGCGCCAAGGGCAACAACCTGAAGAATGTCACGGTCGATATTCCGCTTGGCACCTTCACCTGTGTCACCGGTGTGTCCGGCGGCGGCAAATCGACCCTGGTGATCGAGACGCTTTACAACGCTCTCGCCCGCAAACTGCATGACGCCCGCACCCATCCGGCCGATCACGAGCGCATCGAGGGCCTGGAATTCCTCGACAAGATCATCGACATCGACCAATCGCCGATCGGCCGCACGCCGCGCTCCAACCCGGCGACTTATACCGGTGCTTTCACGCCGATCCGCGACTGGTTCGCCGGTCTCCCCGAGGCGCAAGCACGCGGCTACAAGGCCGGCCGCTTCTCCTTCAACGTCAAGGGCGGACGTTGCGAGGCTTGTGAGGGTGACGGCGTCATCAAGATCGAGATGCACTTCCTGCCCGACGTTTATGTCCAATGCGACCAGTGCAAGGGCAAGCGCTACAACCGCGAGACGCTCGACATCACCTTCAAGGGCAAGTCGATCGCCGATGTGCTGGAAATGACCGTCGAGGAAGGCGTCGACTTCTTCAAGGCGGTGCCGGCGATCCGCGATAAGATGGCGATGCTGCAGCAGGTCGGCCTCAGCTATATCCATATCGGCCAGGCAGCGACCACTTTGTCCGGCGGCGAAGCCCAGCGCGTGAAGCTCGCCAAGGAATTATCGCGCCGCGCTACCGGGCGCACGCTCTATATCCTCGATGAGCCGACCACCGGTCTCCATTTCGAGGATGTACGCAAGCTCCTCGAAGTGCTTCACCAACTGGTGGACCAAGGCAATACGGTGGTGGTGATCGAGCACAATCTCGAAGTCATCAAGACCGCCGACTGGATCATCGATCTTGGCCCGGAAGGCGGTGACAAGGGCGGGCGCATCGTCGCTACTGGCACGCCGGAAAAGGTCGCCGAGACCGCCGGCAGCTATACCGGCCAGTATCTCGCCCCTTATCTCACGCCGCGCAAGGTGAAGCGGGTCAGCAGCGGCCGCTGACCCCTCGCCGTCCATTCGGGAGTATTTCGCGATGACATCGCAGCGCATCATCATCGACACCGATCCCGGCATCGACGATGCCGCCGCCATCCTGCTGGCCATGGCCTCGCCGGAGATCGACCTTCTCGGCCTGGTGACGGTCGCTGGCAATGTGCCGCTGGCGATGACGACCAAGAACGCGCTGAAGCTTTGCGAGCTGGGCAGCCGGCCCTATATCGGCGTCTATCCCGGCTGCGACCGTCCCCTCACCCGCCATCTGGAAACCGCCGAGCATATCCATGGCTCGACCGGCATGGATGGTGCCGTGCTGCCGGAACCGAACAAGCGGGCAGAAGAGGTGAACGGTGTTGATTGGCTGATCGATACCTTGCGCCGCTCGGCACCGGACAGCGTGACACTGGTCGTGCTTGGCCCGCAGACGAATATCGCCCGGGCCTTGAGCCGCGCGCCTGAGATTCGCGCCGCGATCCGCGATGTCGTCGTCATGGGCGGTGCCAGCCAGGAGGAAGGCGGCAATGTCACCTCCTATGCCGAGTTCAACATCTATGTCGATCCGGAAGCCGCGGCCATCGTCCTTGGCGAAGTGCCGGTCACTCTGGTGACGCTGGATGTGGCGCGGCGGGTGATCGGGACAGAGGCGCGGTTGGAACGGCTGCGGGCCAATGGCAACCCGCCTTCCGTGGCGCTGGCCGATATGCTCGGCTTCTATAGCAAGCGCGGCAAAGGCAATGAGCCGATGTATGATCCGCTGACCATCGCCTGGCTGCTGCAGCCGCAGCTTTTCCAATACCGGATGGCAGCGATCACCGTCGATACCGGCGCTGGCGAACGTGCCGGCGAGACACGCATCGACTTCGACGCGGAGAAGGCACCGCATCGGATCCTGCTCGATTGCGACGCGGATGGCTTCTTCGCGCTGTTGACCGAGCGGCTCAGCAAAATGCCCTGATCCGGCTCTCCTCAATAAGATAGAGGGCGATTCACGTTCTTGATGGAAGCATGCCTGCTTCCATCAAAAGCGATCGCGCTCTAGCGACCGCTCACCGCGTTATAGACCAGCTTGATGCCGAGCAGGCCGATGATCGCACCGGCGGCGCGATCGATCAGGCCCTTGGCGCGGAGATAGACCGCGCGTGGCCGGCTCGATGAGAAGGTATAGGCGACGATCGTGTACCAGCCGGCTTCGATCGCAAACAGCATCGGTAGCAGCACGGCAAAGGTCCAGGGCGCCGGATGTGCCGGCAGCAATGCGGCGAAAATGCTGCCATAGACGACGGCCGTCTTGGGATTGCTCAACTGCGTGGCAAGGCCGCGCCAGAAGGCCTTCGTGACACCCTGCGTGGCACCATTGACTGTGTCACCAAGCTGCATCGGCTCTGCGGCACCACGCCAGATTCGGCTGGCGAGGTAAATCAGATAGAGGCCGCCGGCCACTTTCAGCGCCAGATAGAGCCAGCCAACCTGAGCGATCAGGGCCTGCAGGCCGAACACCGCCAGCGCCCCGAAGGTCATGCCGCCGATCCCCATGCCGAGAGCGGCGGCCAGACCGGCGCGACGGGAATCCGCGATGGCAATCCGCAGCACCATCACGAAGCTTGGGCCGGGGCTCACGGCGCCCATGGAGATCGCCGCGGCAATGCTGAAAATGGGGATCCAGGCCTGAAGCGTCATCATCGATCCTTACCACAGGTGCTTTGCGCGAAGGCACTATGCCTGCAGATGGTGGGATGTACCACACGCGATCTGCACGTGATCTCGGCGCGATCCAAATGACGATGAGCCGGTCAGCCGGCGCGAGCCAAAGGCAGCGTGGCCGAATAGGACGGGGCCGGCCAATCCTGGAAAAGTGCTGCGCATTGCTCGGCACCAGCCGCGAATTTGACGCCGAATTCCAGCCCTGAAGCACGCGCCACTTCGCAATCGAAGGTGCCGATCTGGTTGATTGCCAGCCGGAATTTCTGTGGCAAGGGGCTGTGCGCGCGGAGCTGCACCCTTGCGCCGCTGATGGACACGTCCTTTACGACGCAATCGGCGACCGGCACATTATCGAAGAACAGGATCCTGCCGCCTTTGAACATACGCCGACGGGCGTGCTGCCGCTTCTCGGCGCCCGATATTTCATCTTTTCACATGATATTCTTCCGACCAGCTTCACATTTATCCATCGATCCGGCATGGCGTCCCAACAACGCTTCCGGATCGGTGGTACTAACAACCTAAAGTATATTTTGTTCCGGCGCGCTAAGCGGCGACGTTGGTGACGGCGACATCCAGGAAACGGACGCCATATTCGTTGCCGGTGATGCGGACCAATTCGCAGTAATGCTCGCCAAGGTCATTCATGGCGATCTGGAAACGTTTCGGGAGCGCTTGGAACAACCCCAGCGAAAACCGGGCGCCGGAGGCTGAGATGTCCCGCAAGGTACAATCGAAGACGCTCTCGCCCTCGTTTATCAGGATCTTTCCGGCCTTCAGCACACGCCGCCGCGGCGCTCTGCGCCGGTCCTGTTGAATGACATCCGTTCCTACTGCCATCGTTCACCCTATCTATGGTGATTTGGCTATGCCAAATTAAGATTTAACGCATTGAGCGGGAGTCGTACAAGGCGATTCTCAAGCATTTGAGTTTAATTCGCGTTAAAATCTTCTCGCTCAACGATAATTTCCGTTGCGCCTAGCAATTTTCGCTAAGTCCTGCTGTGGCAACCTTTTGTTGATTGGGTCTCAGTTCGCAGCCGGAATTATCTACAATCCTATGATAGTAATACCGGGATCAAAATCACAAATACGCAACAATAATTAGTACTCGTCCCCGCAATGTCACAAAGCTGACGAGGCATGGTTAATTGGGATGCCCTCACGGGCTTGCCACCTCTCAGCCTTCAGCCCCGGCTGAGTCAGCCCCGATCCAGTTCGTCATCCTTTTGCAGCAGGAAGACCAGGACGACCAGCATAGTCATATAGAAACGAAAAGCGCCCTCCTGGCCGTTCCAGATGTGCGATTGCCACATGGCAAACCATTCGCCGCCCACCACCATGAAGCCGATGAACCAGGTGGCGAAACCGATTGTCGCGGCGACCACCCCCAAGCTCTTGGCCCGGTGAAAGTCGCCGGCGGATGCCCGCAGGTTCCGCAACAGCCGGTAGGCACA
>DATMUQ010000125.1:0-6071 GCA_035563795.1 Terriglobales bacterium
CAGCAGCACCAGCGAGCCCGCGGCCGCCAGCGACCAGGCCAGGCGGTCGGTGACGAAGCTGGAGATCAGCATCGAGAGCGTCATGGCATTGGCGCCGCCCAGCAATGCCGGGGTGATGAAGAAGCCGAGCGACAGCAGCAGCACGAAAGTGCCGCCGCCGAACAGGCCCGGCAGGCAAAGCGGCAGATAGACCCGGCGGAAGGTATCCATGATCCCGGCGCCGAGCCCGTCGCTCGCCATCAGCAGCCTGCCGTCGATGCGGTTCATCGCCGAATAGAGCGGCAGGATGGCATAGGGCAGCAGCACATGGACCATGCCGATGACCACACCCGTCTCGTTGAAGAGCAAAGCCAGCGGATGGTCGATGAGGCCAGAGCCCATCAGCAGCCGGTTGACCGGCCCGCCGCGCTCCAGCAGCAGCATCCAGGAGAAGGTGCGGACGAGGACCGAGATCCAGAGCGGGAAGAGGACGCCATAGAGCGTCACCACGAAGAGCGGGCCCTTTAGCTTGGTCAGCATATAGCTGACCGGCCAGGCCAGGACCAGGGTGATCACGGTGACCACAGCGGAGACCAGCAGGGTATTGGCGAGTACGCGCAGATAGACGCTGCTGTTGAGCAGGATGGCGAAATTGCTGAAGACGCCGCCGCCGATGCCGGCATCGGCAGCACCCGGATCGCTGACGAAGGCCAGCGACATCAGGCGGCTCAGCGGGATCACGAACCAGACCAGCAGGAACAGGGCCGCCGGCAACAGCAGCAAGGTGGTATCGAGGCGCTCACGCGGCATGGCGCGATCCGCTTCCGATTACGCCCGCGGTGAGGGGCGGGCAGCTCGTGCGGCTCACGCCATCCCGCGATGACACGGCCTGCCGCAACCACTGCTCTCCATGTCCTGCACTCATGGATGTCCTGTACTCATGGGGCTCCCCAAGCTTCCTCCGCCGGCTTTCGGCCAGGCATGTCACCGGCCTTGCGCACCCTTTGCTGAAGTGTCGTTATCCAAGGTCGTTGGTTATCAGGGTATGAGAAGCGGGGGACAGCGGCACGCCCCCTAATTGTCAGTCCATCATGACCTGAAGGAATGCGGCGGCTGATCGGGCGGAAAGGGGCCGGCACGTCCGGCATGGATGGCGGCTTCAATCGCGCCGGAAGCAGCCTGAGAAGAGCCCGCATAAGTGGATACTCTTACTGGCAATTTTCCCGGAAATCGTCCAAGCCTTGGCGGACAAGGCTGGCCATAGTCGATTTCGGAGTACCAATTGCACATGACCCGCGTGTTTTCCCCGCGCCGGGAAGACATATCCTCGATTCACCTTCGCGCGATCTTCGATTACTGGCAGGCGATCCGGCGCGACCGCCTGGCGCCCGATACTGGTGATTTCGATCCGCTGGGATTGCCGGCCGTGGCCCTGCGCTACATCATCGTCGCCGATGTCTTCGCGCGGCCCTTCCGAGTGCAATACAGGCTGGTCGGTACGCACGGCGTCGAGGTCGCCGGCTTCGATTTTACCGGCCGCTTCCTGCATGAGCTGGAGATGCCGGAGGATGCGGCCCAACAGATCGAGCAGAATCTCGCTTATGCCGCCACGCGATGCGCGCCGCTGATCGGCCGCTATGACTGGCCGACCGTGGACGGTGCCGACCGGATCGATGTCGAATATATCATCCTGCCGCTGCTGAAGGACGGTGTGGTCATTCGCCTGCTGACCGCCGAGCATGTCGGCCAGGACAGCCAGCTCTGGCCCGACGAGATCATCCCGATCGCACCGATGGGGGCGAAAGTAGACTGAGCGGGACAGGCTGGGCCGTCACCGGCCCATGAAGTCCTGGATGCCGTTGAGCCCGATCTGCATGCCGACGCAGAGCAGCAGGAAGGCCGCCAGCTTGGACAAGGTCTGGACGCCCGATTTACCGAGATGCGTCACCATGCGTCCGGCGCCGCGATAGCAGAGCAGGATCGTGCAGGTGATCAGGAACACGGCGGCACCCGAGGCGATGGCAAAGCGGGCGAGCTGAAAGTCGCCGATCGGCCGGTTCGCACCGAGGGCAATCGCCACCGAGATGGTGCCGGGCCCGGTTGTCATCGGCATGGTCAGCGGCACGAAGGCAATATCCTGGCCGGCATCGCTATCCGTCGTGCTTGCTTCGTGATGATTGCTGAGGTCGATGCCGTTCAGCATCTGCCAAGCCGTGGCGCAGACGACAAAGCCGCCGGCGAGGCGCAAAGCCGCGATGGAAATGCCGAAGAATTTCAGCACATAGGCGCCGATCCAGATCGAGCAGAGCATGATCATGAAGGAATAGGTCGCGATCTTCCGCGCGAGATCGTTGCGCTGCGGCAGCGTCCGGCTCTTGGTCGCCTCGAGAAACAGGAAGGCGGTGCCGATCGGGTTGACGATGGAGAAGAGGGCGGTAAACACCAGCAGAAAGTCGGCAACCATGGGCAATTGCAAGAGCATGCTGTCCCCACCTCGATCCCGCTTTGGCGATAGCGGCGCAATTTAACCCCGACGCAGGCGACGCGCCGCGACACTGGTGCCGCGTATCCTAGCGCAAGAGTAGTAAGCGATTCAGCCGATTTTGCCGCGTGACCGGCAAAAGGCTGGCAACCGGTCTTCTGTCATCTCCTGTCTCGCAGTGGCGTCAAAATACCTCTATGTCGGTGCGCGGAATGTTTTGCCCTTTGCGCAGGCAGAGATAGATTACCATTGGCAGGGTGAAGCTGAGGAGTGCGCGGAAAAAACCGTCATAGGGTGCGCCGGCGATATCGCTAAGGCGCTGGACGCTGAAGCGAATACGATAGTATTCGGTGACGAACAGCCCCGGCACGAGGATCATGAGCAGGAAAACAAGCGACTGGAAAATTGTTGCCAGGACGACGGTCAGAATCACGAGCACATAAAGACCAAGAATGCAGCGCAGATAGTTGCGGCGCGAGAGGGACGGCTGGCGGCGGCCCCGGCTGAGGGCGATGCCGAACACTGTAATGGCGATGCCAAAGAATACGATGATCAGCAGCCAGCCACCCGCATCGGCCTGGAATGTCATAGCGTCTCGCCCCCAAAACACTTGTTGCAGTGTGGGAGGGGAAGCGGTGGCTGTCAAGCGAGGTGCCAGTCCTCTGTCATGTCTGTCCAGCCCCCGATCTATCGAGAATGCAGCTGAACCGTATTGAGCGAGCGCTAAGTCAAGACACGGTCAAGCTCAACGCCGGGCTGACACTTCGAGAAACAACCGGGCCAGATCGGCATTGATGTAGCAATCGCTCCTGTCGGATCGACGAGACTGGCAAGATCAGCCCTTGCCGATCGAACACAAATATGCGTTTCCGAGCTCCGTCAATGATGGCGCGTCGTATCAGCAGGTGCCGCCGGAGGATGCGCGCCTGCAGCGTTACGCCGCCGGCCGGATGCGCAGATGCATCCCAGTGCGGCGGACGAAACGCGCATGCAGGAGATGGCGGCAAAGGCCGGACAGGTATTGCTCGTCGCCTATGCCAAGCTCACACCCGGCGGTCTCGCTGGCTTGGCTCTTGCCGTCTGTTTGTTGGGTCGATTATCGCGGCGTTGATCGCATTGCGTTACTTCGCGTGCTCAATCACCAGCTGGGCGAACTTGTCGACCCAGTTCTGCAGGAACTGCTTGCTCGCCTCGCCGACGCTGTTATCCGTATTGAACATGCCTTCGCGGTTCTGCAGGAAGGCCTCCGGCTGGGCGAGGACCCGCATGTCGAGATAGGCGAGCACGTTACGCAGATGTTGCTGTGCCATGGAGGTGCCCATCGCACCGACCGAGATGCCGATCACGCCGGCGGGCTTGCCGCCCCAGACGCTCTGGCCATAGGGGCGTGAGCCCTGATCGAGGGCGTTCTTCAGCACGCCGGGGATCGAGCGGTTATATTCCGGCGTGACGAAGAGAATGGCCTGCGATGCGGCGACATCTGCCTTGAACCGCGTCACCGCTTCCGCGGAATGACCATCGTCATCCTGGTTGTAAAGCGGCAGGTTGCCGATCTCCAGATGCTTGAAGCTGAATTCGGCCGGTGCCAGCTTGGCAATTGCATCGGCAAGCTTCCGGTTGAGTGACTCCTTGCGCAGGCTGCCTACCACAACGCCGATCTGATATCGCGCCATCGGAACTCTCTCCTGAATGAAATCGTGCTCTGAATCTCCGTCTGCGGACGGCGATCGGCATTCGAGCATGTGGCGACCCGATGAGCAAGGCTTTGCCGCTCTCGGTGTTGCGGCTTTATGCCGGCTTTATCGCGATGGCTGACTTCCACCGCACGCTGTCACTCAGATGTGACGCCTTCTTTAGACGTAACACCCCATTCAGACGTAACGGCGGGCGAGCTTTTCCAGATAGGCGTTGATCTCATCATGGGCATGGCCGTACCAGGAGGCATGGCCCATGCCTGCAAGGAGATGGAACTCGGCACCGGGAATCAGTTGCGCGAGCTCCTCGCCATCCTGCGGCGGCGCCTGGATATCCTCGCCGAAGGCGATGACATGGGTCGGCACCTTGACCTGCGGCAGCTTTGCCCGCTGATCGAAACGCAATGAGGCTTCCCATTGCGAGATGACCGAATCCTCGCCTTCGCCGCTATCGGTCCATTCCATCAGCAGCGCCTTGATCTTCGGCCACAGTACGCGATCGCCGAGCACGCGGGCAGGGTAGAGCATGGCGGCGTAATGGGTGACGGCCATCAGGCCATCGAGCCGGCCACCGGCCTTGCGGAAGTCGATCTCGGCTTCCTGATAATCCCAGCCCCAGCCGGTCGACCAGGCGCCGCTGCCCATCAGGATCGCCGCGCGCACGACCTCGGGGTGATCGATCAGCACCTGCTGGATGATGGCAGCACCCAGCGAATTGCCGATGAAGATCGCCGGCCCCTTGCACACTGCTTTCGCCAGCTCGGCCGCATCGTCGGAGAAGGCCTCGATTGGCCAGGGCATCGCCGCCGGGCAGGTGGTCTGGCCGACGCCGCGATTGTCGAAGGTGGTGCTGCGGAAATGCGGATCGAAGTGTGGCGTCTGGAAACGCTGCCAGTCACGTCCGACGGTGCCGCCGCCGCCGACCCAGATGATGTCGGGACCCTGGCCGCTCTGCTCGTAGAAGATCGTGCTGGCTGCGCCCTGGTAATGCGGCATGGATCTGCTTCCCCTGACCTGCGTGCTTGCCTGCCGCCCGCGTTTTCGACGGCGGGCGGACCGCACTCTAACGGAGAAGAATCAAGCTGTATACAGCTAATTTCGCCTCCCGATTTCCAGCGATCGGCGAGGGTGGGGCACGGTGCTCTTGGAAAGATGCACGCAAGGCGAAAGGCGGCGGCAAGAGACAGCAGCACGACCGAGATTTGCCCCGTTTGTAATTGGAGTCAGGAGGCGAGAGCACTGCCGTGTTCGAGGCATCGCAGCTCATCTTCGTCTTCCGCGACGGTGCATGCGGAAGGGTGCAAGCGATCGGCGATGCGATCTCATTTGAACGAGTGATCCGCTGATGAGGCGCGGCGCGCATGATCTCTCTCGCATGTTCATGCGTGATCCGCTCCTGTTGCGGCGCCGGTGCTGTGATGTTCCGGTGCCGCGGTGTTCAGGAGAAGGTGGCGGTATCCCGAGAAGAAAATGCGGCGGCGGCGTGCAGCAGGCCGGTTTGATCGGAACGTGCTGCATGCAGTGCCGTTTGCCCTGCAGTGTCTTCTGCATCTGTCACGGAAAGGAGATGACGATGACCGTCAAATCTGTCGCTTCCCTCAGCAGTGTGCTGCTCTTGATTTCGGGCGCGGCTTTCGCCGAAGGGCCTGCCTGCGGCACCTCTTGTGCCTCTGATCCGACCAGCAGTTTCGGCGCTCCGGTCAGCGGCTCGCTGACGCTAAGTGCCGGCAATACCGATACCGGCACCGATACGGGAACCAGCCCCGGCGATACGACCGATGATTCCGCCGGGAAGACGGTCGATATCAATGGTTCGGTCGGCGATGGCGCTGTCACCGGCACGATCCATAAAGAGAGTGACGACACGACCGGTAGCAAGACCACCGATATCGATGGCTCGGTCGGCAACGGTGCGG
>DATMUQ010000126.1:0-4402 GCA_035563795.1 Terriglobales bacterium
ACCGCGACCCGCCAGCATCTCGCCCCCGAGGCCTGGCTGGAACGGGTCGAGCGCGACGGCCACGCCACCCGCCAGTTCGATCCGGTGGCACCGCGGGCACGGCTCGATGAAATGCTGATGATGGGACTGCGGCTGCATGAAGGTGTGGCCCTGGAACGCATCACCCTGGAAACCGGCCGGCCGCTTGAGGCCTGGATTGCCGCCGGCAAGCTGCAGCGCCTGATCGCTGGTGGCTTTCTGACGCGGGATGACACCGCCCTCACTGCCACCGAAGAGGGGCGGGCCCGCCTCGATTCCGTGCTCGCCGAACTGCTCTAGCGACGTGGGCGACAGCGCCTATTACACGGCGCTGCGCAGCCGGGCCGCCGGCCACAGGATGCGGATCGTCGTCCCCTCGCCCGGCATACTGTCGAGCTGCAGCTCGCCCTGATGCGCTTCCACCAGATGCTTGACGATGGAGAGGCCGAGACCGAGGCCGTCATGATCGCGGGTGCTGGCATGCGCGGCCTGGGTGAAGGGCTCCAGGATGCGGTGCTGATCCGATTGATGGATGCCGATGCCTTCGTCACGCACTGCCAGCATTAAGCGCTCGCTATCCGGCAGCAGCTCCGCTGAGATTTCGATGGTGCCGTTGGGCGAGGAGAACTTAATGGCATTGTCGACCAGGTTGATGACGATCTGGCGCAGGGCGACGGGATCGCAGAACAGCAGCGGCAGTTGCGGCGGCGTGCGCTGCCGCAGATTGAGGCGATGGCGATTGGCCTTCTCATCCAGCATGCGGCAGCTGGCGGCGATGGCGAGGGCGACATCGACCGCTTCCGCCGCCGGTTGCCAGCTGCCCTTTTCCAGCCGGGCATAATTGAGGATGCCGTTGATCAGGGTCAGGAGATGCCGGCCGCTGGTCTCGATATCGGAGACATAATCCACCTGCCGCTCATTGAGATCGCCGAACAGCTTCAGGCGCAGGGTTTCGGCAAAGCCGATGATGGCATTGAGCGGCGTCCGGAGCTCGTGGCTCATATTGGCGAGGAATTCATTGCGCGCCCGGATCGCCAGCTGCGCCTCGCGCAGGGCATCGCGCAAGGCGGCTTCCCGGCCCAAGGTTTCCGTCATGTCGCGAATGGCGATGATGCCGGCAATCGCCTCGTCGATATTGATCCGGGCGATCGCCGCCAGGGTCTCCACCTCGCTGCCATCCTTGCGCCGATAGCGCGTGGCCTGGAACCGCACCGCCTGCAGCGGATGCTCGCCGGTGCGCAGGAACTGGTCCAAGAGCCCCTCGCGCGCCTCAATTTCCGCCTCCGGAAACAGCCGCCCGAACGGCTGGCCGATGACATCGGGCAGGCTGTAGCCGAAGAGCGCGCTGGCCGCCGGATTGAAGGAGGTGATCAGCCCCGCCTGGTTGATGGTGATGATGGCATCGCCGGAAAGCTCATTGGTCGCGGTCAGGCGGGCGCGCATGCGGCGCTGCTCGGTGATCTCCAGCTTGAGGTCCGCCAGCGCCCGCCCACCGGCAGCGGCCGAGGCGCTGAGATAGAGTGCCGTGACGGCGATGACCGCGAGATAGCCGTGCAGGAAGACATAGCTTGGCTCGGTGCCACCTGCCAGCACGAAGGGACCGAAGCCGCTGGCCGTTGCCAGCACCGCCACCAGGATGACAACCAGTGAGGTCAGCAGCGTGACCGCCTGGTCGAAGCGCAAGGCGATCCAGATCATCAGCGGGATCGCGAGATAGGAGAGCGGCAGTGCCGTGTTGCGGTCGCTGACCACGGCGAAGAGCAGATACCAAGTGGCGGCAAAGCCGCCGGCGATGACGACGAATTCCAGCCACTGGCGCGCCTGGCGCAAGCGGCGCAAATGGCTGAGGGCGAGCAGCGCCGGGGTGACGGCGAGAATGCCCATGGCATCGCCCGCCCACCAGGTGACGAAGACATGCAGCCAGGAGGCCGGCACCGGCAGGCCGACGGTCTTCACCGCTGCGGCGCCGATGGCGGCACTGATTACCGGGCTGGCCAGCACGGCGACGGTCAGATAGCGCGTCACCCGCTTCGGATCGCCGAACAGCCGGTCGAAGCGCCCGTCAACCAACAGGCAGGCGGCGACAATGGCTGCGAGACAGGCCCCCACCAGATCGATCAGCTCAAAAGCGGTGGTCTGCTGGGTGCTGAGATTGAGCAACAGAATACCGAGCGCAGTGCCGAGGACCCCCGCCCAGCCCCAGCGCAGCACACCATAGAGCGCGATGCCGCTCGGCGCCCAGATCAAGGTGGCGTAGGTGGCGCTGAAAGGAATCTGCAGCCCGGCCCAGCCGGTCGCGGCATAGCCGATGGCGATGAGGATCGCCGCCGTCGCCATCTGGCCCAGCGTGAGGTCGGGCCGGCGCAGCTGGCGCCACAGCAATGAGCGGCGCCAGAAAGACGACACCGCCCGGCCACCGCCATCCCGATCATTGCCGCCCCCGTCCTTGCCATTGCGGGACACGCGCTGCCGGTTCGACATGGCTTCAGCCGGGAAAGCGGTTGGCGGGGCGCATGCTCAGGCCTCCGGCATCAATTGGTCGGTGGCACGAAACTGGCCGGGGCGGCATCGCGCTGGATCGCCGCGCCGGGCGCCATCTCCAGCACGGCCAGGCCGCGCTCCACCGTGCCATCGGGCAACAGACGGAAGAGGCCGTTGACGCCGCTGAAGCCGTTGGGATTGGTCAGCGCCGCCTGGCTGAAATCGGCCCCCTTGGGGTTCTTGCCGAGGGCAACTGCCAGGGTCACCGCATCGTAGATCAGGCCGCCGAGCTGATCGGGTGCGGCGCTGTAATCGTCCTGGTAGCGCTTGGCGAAATCCTGCCAACGATCGGGCGGCGGTGCCGCATACCAGCCGCCGGCAAGACCCTGTTCCTGGGTCAGGCTGACATCATTCCACAATACCGTGCCGAGCAGCCGCACCTGTTGCGGGCCGACCTCGAAGGCCGGCAGCAGCGGCGCGATCTGCCGCAGCTTGGCAGCGCCTTCCGGGATCATCAGCGCATCGAAGCCCGCGGCCTTATGCGCGTCGGCCACCTGCTGCACGACGCTGGTGAAGTCGAGGCTGGTCGGGTCATAGAAGCTGATCTGCGCCACCGTGCCGCCAACCTTGGTGACCTCCGCCTGATAGCTGTTGAGGACCAGGCGGCCATAAGGCGAATTCGGCGCCAGGATGGCGAACTTCTTCAGCCCCTGGGCGCTGGCGTAATCGACGACACGGGTGACCTGGGCCTGCGGCGTCAGGCCGAAGACGTAGACATTGCCCTGCGCCACCGAGGTGTCGTTGGTGAAAGCGAGCAGCGGCAGATGGGCGGCGGCGGCGATCGGCGCGGCGCGGCGCACGTCATTGCCGAAGACCGGGCCGAGCAGGATATTGGCGCCCTCGGCAATCAGCTTGCGGGCAGCGCCGTCAGGACCCTGGCCGCTGGCGGTATCTTCCGTCAGCAGGGTGAAGCTGTCATCGGCGGTCTCGAACAGCGCCATCTCGGCGGCCTGCAGCAACGACCGGCCGAGCCCGGCATATTGCCCGGACAAAGGCAGCAGCAGGCCGATCTTGGCGCCAACCTGGGGCTTGGCCGGCGCCGGGGCCGGTGCGGGCGCTGGTGCTGGGGCCGGCTGAGTGACTACCGGTTTCGGTGCGGGGGGCGGTGGGGGTGGATTATTGCCGGCACAGGCCGCCAACAACGTCATCGCCGCCAAGGGGGCCGTCAGGCCGAGCCGACGCGAGAAGCGGGAGATTTCGCGGAAAACCGCCGCCGTCGCGCCGCGCGGCAGCAGCTTGTTCGATGTCGGTCGCTCACAGAGCTTTTCCGGATTCATACTTGCGCTGGCTGCCGACATCATTCATCCCATGAGAATCTATACTGATCTTCCAGCCGCCGGGCGATCGCCACGGCCGGCCGGCAGCCGCCACGGCGGTAACGTACAAGCATCGAATCGCCCCCCGGCCGTCTTTCCGCCGGGTACCGGAGAAAGCGCGTGAAGGGTAGCCATAGCGGCCAGCGAAGTAAACCGAGACCGGCTGGCAAAACCGCCGTTGCTGACGATGAATCCGCGACATCCGCCGCGGCGTCGGCAACGCCTGGGGATAAGTCCGCGCCGCATGACGCGGCCGTGACAGAGACCGATACCGTGGCGACACGGTTGGCCGCGGGTCATGGCAGCCTCGGCCTGGTGGCGACGCCAATCGGCAATCTCGGCGATATCAGTGCCCGCGCCCTCGACTGGCTGCGCGCCGCCGATCTGATCGCCTGCGAAGACAGCCGGGTCAGCGGCCGGCTGCTGCAGCATTTCGGCATCGACAAGAAGCTGATCGCCTATCACGACCATAATGCCGAGGAGGTCCGGCCGGTCCTGCTCAGGCATCTGGCAGCCGGCGAGCGGGT
>DATMUQ010000127.1:0-4444 GCA_035563795.1 Terriglobales bacterium
AATCGAACAGGTGATCGAGCAGCTTCACGTTCCAGTAGGAGGTACCGCGGGCGCCGACATGGCCCAGCACCTTGGAATTCTTGCGGGCGAGATATCTGGCGCCGATGGCCGTGATGGCGCCAGTGCGCATATCGGTGATGCCGGTCGCGTCGAGGATCGCCTTCGGCATGCCGGTCTCGGGGTCGAACAGATTGAGCAGGGCCATCTCGGAGGGCAGACCACGCTGGTAATTGTCGACGAAATCGCCCACCACCTTGACGCCGGCGAGACCCAGCGGCTTCACCACCCCGCGCAGGACGTTGAAATGTCCCTTGTCGGAGCTTTCCGGCACCAGATGCATGCGCGGCTCGATCACCGTCTGGCCGAGGCCCTGGGCCTTGAGGCCACTTTCCACCGCCGCCAGGATCTCGTCATTGGTCAAGGCCAAGGCGGCGACATCGGGACCGTTCAGATAGGTGAGATGAATCTGCTGCATCATTTCGCTCGCAAAACCGAAAGAGGGGTGGCCGGCCTGCCGATCCCGTTCCTGTGAGGCGGTGATGGCGGGGGAACTGCAGTGCGGAAGAGGTCGTTTTACTCACTTGTCGTGTTCTCTATAGTCGGCGCATCGCCCGCGTGGCAAGGGTGCCACTTTGCACCCTGCGTCTCGCGCCGGCCGTGATGACGAATGGACCAATGGAGAAGGTCATGCCGGAACCGCATGATGGAGCAGCGCGCCAGGAAATGCCCGATACCGCCGCCGAGATCGTTCTCGAGCGCAGTGCCGATCTGACGCCCGAGGTCTATGAAGCTGTCATCTATGGTACTGCCCAGGTGGCGATGCATCCCGCCGCCGCGGCGCGCCTCGCCCGGCATCGCCAGCAATTCCTGCAGCATCTCGAGACCGGCGTCATCTGCTACGGCGTCAATACCGGTCTCGGCGCCCTGGCCAAGAAGGATCTCAGCGCCGAGGACCGTGCCGCTTTGCCGCGCCATATCCTGCTCGGCCGCGCCGCCGCCATCGGCGCCCCCTTTGCCCGGCCGATCGTGCGCGGCACCCTGCTGATCCGCCTCGCCCAGTTCCTCGACGGGGCCAGCGCGGTGACGCCGGAGCTCTGCGAATTCCTCGTCGCCCGCGTCAATGACGGCTTCGCCCCCTATGTGCCGAGCGAGGGCCTGGGCATGGCCGGCGAGATCATTCCGTTGTGTCATCTCGCCCAGGCGCTGATCGGCGAGGGCTTCGTGCTCGGCCCCGCTAATCTGCCGCAACCGACCGAGCTGTGGTGCCAGCAGCATGGCGTGACGCCCTATGACCCGGCGCCCAAGGAAGGGTTGTCGCTGATCAACGGCACGGCGATCGGGCCAGCCTATGCCGCCGACCTCTTGCGCCAGCTGCGCGCGACGCTCGCCCAGGCGGAGCTGATCGCCGCCGCCAGCATCGAGGGTCTCGCTGCTCCCCTGGAACCCTATGACGCGCTGGTCGGCGCCCTGCGCCGCGATCGCGGCCTCATCGAGGCCTGCGAGCGCTTGCGGGAATTGCTGCGCGACAGCGACATCACCCGCCAGCAGCGCCAGGCGCCGGTCTCGTTCCGGGTGACGCCGCAGATCCATGCCACGGCGGAACAGGCTTTGGCCGATCTCGAAAGCGCCATCGCCGACGAGATGGTCTCGACCGGCGACAACCCGGCCTTCATCGCCGATGAGGAAAGCGGAATCGGCGGCAGGCTGCTTCATTGCGGCAATTTCCACGCCGCCGCCTTGACCCAGGCGGTCGAGGCCGCAGCTCTGGCGCAGATGCAGCTCGGGCTGCTGGCCGAGCGGCGGCTGCATCGCCTGCTGGACCAGCGCGCCAGCGGGCTCGCGCCGCAACTCGCCAAGCAGCCCGGCCTCGATGCCGGCCTCGTCACTCTCCACAAGGCAGTGCTGGGCTTGACCGCGGAGCTGCGCTCCCTCGGCGTGCCGCCCTCGCTGATGCATGGCGAGAGCTCGTTCGGCCAGGAAGATGTGATGACCATGCTGTTCCCGGCGCTCGACCGGCTGACGCGGATCGACGGCCTCAACCGCCGGATCCTCACCTATGAGCTTTATACCGCGCTCGTCGCGGTGGATGAGCGCCAGGAAGCCAACGAGGCGGAAAAGCCGAGCATCGCCGTCGCTGCCTTGCGCTCGCGCATCCGCCAGCAAATTCCCGCTTATGCCGGCGACCGCAGCTACGGCCCCGATATCGAGCGTCTCAAGGCATTGTTGTTCGATTGATTGCGCGACTCAAGGCATGCCGAGGAGCCGCTCCACCGCGCTTAAGACTTTGGCGCTGTATTCCTGATATCGCACAGGATCGGTGCCTGAGTCTCTCACCCGCTCAGACTGCCAGGTCATAAACTGCGGCAAGTACCAGAGTAATGAAACCAGCCTGCGCTCGATCGGGGCTTCTTCGGGAAGATCGATGCGGGACAGAAGTTGAAGAAATTGATCGGCCTTGGCCTGGTCGAAATGCCCGCATCGGACGTGATACAAGAAGCCGTCAGGCTCGGACCAGGCCAATTCCAAATCGCGAATCGCACTCTCCGAAGATTGCATGTCGTGCTCAGGGATATTTCTCGATCAGCGACTGCTTCTGGTCGACCAGGATGCGGTCGACATGTGGTGGGGAATCGCTGAACGGCACGCCCGACATCGGCTGGCCGATGGTGATGAAGGAATTGATATCGGCCGCCACCTGGTCCGGCGCGCCCCATTGCACGTTGTGGCCGATATCGTCCTCCTGCATGCCGGAGGCCGGCAGCTTCTTCAACCCGTATTGCTTCCAATAGACGACGATCCTCTGCCGCACGGCGGCATCATGCAGTACCGATTTGATGGCAGTCTGGTCGGGATCGGCGAGGAAGATGTTGTCCTGTACGCCCCACAGCACCAGGGTCGGCACCGAGAGCTTGAGGAGTCGCGTCGTGTTGTCGGTCGCCAGCAGCGCCTTGGTGGCACCGATCCAGGTGCCGAGCTTCACATTGGCGGTCTCGCCGACATAGGGCTTGAGGAAGGCGGGATCGGCCGCCGGATCGACCACCCAGTTCTTGGCGATCCAGTCGCGCGCCGCATGCTCGGCATCGATCGGCCGCAGCGTGTAGAAGTCATCGGGATAGACCTTGCCCTTGGCTTCCAGGTCCTTGCGCCACTGGCCCTCCACCGGCTCCTTCAGCACGTAGTCGCGCAAGGCAGCATTGCCGACACCCTTGGTCGAGGTGGCAACCAGGATCGCCCGCTCGACCAGTTCGGGATGGGCAAGGGCCATTTCCTGCACCACGAAACTGCCGAGCGAGTGACCGGCCAAGGTCGCCTTGCGGATGCGCTTCACCTGCATGAAGGAGACGAGATCATCGGCAAAATCCTGCATGCGGAAGCATTTCTCCGGCGCCGGCGCACAGGCGGCGACCGGCGGCATCGAGCTGTCGCCATGGCCGCGCTGGTCGATCACATAGATATGCAGCGCCGGATTGAGCTTGTGCAGCGCCAACGCCGTCGGCCACCAGGAACGGGCGCTGTCGGTCAGGCCGTGGATCAGAATGACGGTGTCGCTCGGCTCCGCCCCGGCCTTCGGCGCCCCCAGCTCCAGATAGGTCATGCTGGTGCCGGTGATCAATTGCACGCGGCATTTCGGATGCTCGATGGCGCTGCAGGTGGTTGCCGCCGAAGCGGCGGACAAGGTGCTGAAAGCCAGAAGCAGGATAACCAGGCCAAGCCCCAGCAAGCCGAGGCGGCCGAAATGATGCCGGGCCGGATGATCATGTCCTGGGTGGTCAAATCCGTGCAGATGAAGTCGTCGCATTGCTCGCCCTCCACCAAAGTCGTTTCTTACGGCGGCCGTCCTCGCTGGCGGCACGGCCGATTGCTCCCGGAACCGGCCAAAAGTATGGCGGCGCGGTCCGGCCGGGTCAAAACGATTCGCCACCGCCTGATACCGCCTGCTCCGGAATCCCCTTTCCCTGGGCGATGCCACGCTTTAGCCTGCGGGAGCGGCAGGAGGCATGCGGGGGCTTCAGCCATCTGCAACGCAAGGGTCGGGAGACGGCAATGGCCGGCATCATCGAGTTCTGGTGCGACTTCAGCTCGCCTTATGGTTATTTCGGTGCAGTGGAGATCGAGGCCTTGGCGGCCCGGCACAAACGCAAGGTGTTGTGGCGCCCATTCCTGCTGGGCGCCGCCTTCAAGACCACCAGCATGCAGCCGCTCTTCCACATGCCGCTGCGCGGGGAATATGCCCGCCGCGACTGGGAACGGCTGGCGCGGCGCGCCAATATCCCCTTCACCCTGCCCGCCAGTTTCCCGACCGGCACCGTCGCCGCTGCCCGGGCATTCTATTGGCTGGAACGGGAGCGGCCAGACCTGCTCGGCCGCTATGTCCTGGCGATCTACCGCGCTTATTTCGGCGAAGGCCGGGAAATCCATGACATCGCCGGCGTGGCGGAGGTGG
>DATMUQ010000128.1:0-3973 GCA_035563795.1 Terriglobales bacterium
GTTGGCGCAGGGATTCAATTGCAGACACCGTTGTCATTGCCGGGCTTGACCCGGCAATCCATGGTTGACGCAAGCACAATGTCTCCACCATTAATCTTCAATGAATGAGACGCGCGTGTGTTGAACGAGGCTCACGGCTCCCCGTCCCAGTAATCGACACTCTCGCTCGCACGCTGGACGACATGGACGCGCTTGCCGTCCGGTGTGGTGGCGAAGGCGGCGTATTTGCCGGAATCCGGATACTCGCAGAGCTCCGGTGATTCCCGGGTGCTGATCGAGAGATATTTCAGCGGCGCATCCGAGGTGTTGATGATCTGGTGCGGATAATCGGGCCCCGCCGGAATGAACATGACATCGCCGCTCTTGATTGGCAGCATCTCACCAGCCACCCGTAGGGTACCGCTGCCTTCCAGCACAATGAACATCTCCTCCTGTCCATGATGGAAGTGGTAGGGGCAGGAGCGCTTGCCGGGTGCCACGGTATCGACCGAGGCGCCGAGCTTCTTTGCCGCCGTGCCGGTGCCGAGGCGCGCGCTATGCGAGTCATAGAGGGGATCGCGGACCTCGTGTTCCAAGGCGACGGTGTTGAAATTGCGGATCAGCTGTTGGGCGAGGCTATGGGCCCGGTCTGACATGACATGCTCCCTGAATCGCGGATATATGTTGCGCCCGGCGCGGGGCGATGCGGCAGGTTATCGCCGTATCTGGTTGAAAACCAGCAGGTCTGTCATGGCGACATACGATCGGATGTAATGCGAGGCATGTCGCGCCAGTGGTGCTGATTCAGACTTTGTGCGAGGATGCCGGTCGATTTCAACGAGGGACTCTATTTTGGGCAGGTGGAAGCCGGGTGATGCAACGCATTTCATCGCGCATGACGTTCTTTTATAAACGGGTGTTCCCGTTCTTCTTCTTTGGTGTATTTCTGCTCGCTTTCGCCGCGAACTTCATTGGCTCGGCGGTGGGCAAGGGGCCACCGCTGCTGTTCTTCATTATGCCTCTCATCGTGGCTGTCTTCGCATTCTTCCTGCTGAAAGCGCTGATCTTTGATCTTGTCGATGAGGTTCTGGATGATGGCGATGCCCTGGTCATCCGCAATGGCGGGGATGAGTATCGGGTGAATCTGGCGGACATCAAGAATGTCAGCTATTCTGTGATGATTAGCCCGCCGCGTGTTGTCTTGTCGCTACGCTCCTCCGGCCCTCTGGGTGCCAAGGTGGCGTTCATGCCGCCCATTCGCTTCATTCCCTTTGCGACGAGCCCGGTCATAGATGCATTGATCGAACGCATTGATATGCAGCGGCGACACTGACGGACCAGCCAAACACTGAGGAGCCTTCATGATTCATGTTCTCGCCTTCATCACCGCCAAGCCGCAGCAGCGCGATATTGTGCTGAAGATTTTCACCGATAACCTGCCGGCGGTTCATGCCGAGGATGGCTGCATCGAATATGGCGCCACCATCGATGTGACCGGCGCGACGCCGGCTTTCGGTCCCGATACCTTCGTCGTCGTCGAGAAGTGGCGCGACAAGGCAGCGCTGGCGGCGCATGGGGCGAGCCCGCATATGAAAGCTTTCGCGGTGAAGATCAAGGATCACGTCGCCGATCTTCAGGTGCATGTGCTGCAACCAGCCTAGGCGCCGCAAACTTTCACGGCTCGCCGTCCCAGTAATCGAGATTGGGGGCCAGGCGCTGCAGCGCATCGAAGCGGTTCTCCTCGGTTTCGCTGGCATAGGCGGCGTATTTCTTGGAATCCGGATATTCGCAGATCTCCGGTACCTCGCGGGTGCTGATCGAGAGATATTTCAGCGGCCGATCCGAGGTGTTGACGATCTGGTGCGGATAATCCGGCCCGGCGGGGATGAAGATGACATCGCCGCCGCGGATCGGCAGCATCTCGCCTGCCACGCGCAGGCTGCCGAGCCCGTCGAGGATCACGAACATCTCCTCCTGGGCGTTATGCAGATGGTAAGGGCAGGTGCGCTTGCCTGGTTCCAGGATGGTGATCGAGGCGCCCAGCTTCTCGGCGGCGGTGCCGGGCGCCAGCCGGCCGAACTGCGCATCATAAAGCGGTTCCCGCGAGATATGATGCATGGCAACGGCGTCGATGTTGCGGACCAGCTTTTCGGCAAGCTGGCGTGCCTGGTCGGGCATAGCGGCCTCCTCTGTCATCGCGACGGATTGAGCGACATGGATGCACATTGTTGTCGCGCGGTGCGGTCATCCCGCCTTGCTCCTGCGCGATCGCATCATCTGCCACATTCAGTTCCCCGAGATTAAAACCTGCGCGCGCGGCAAGCCAGCGTCATGCAAGCCCCGCGCTGTGGAATTGAACGGCGCGAAACGTGAGCAGGCGCGGATGTGATCGGGCAGTGATGCTCTTGGCGATGATGTGATCTGACATACTGCCATGATCATGCCACAAAGGTCACGGAACCTTGACGATGCACGACTCGCTTTTGATGTTACACTTAGTCCCGTATCCGGGAGGCCCACATGCGCTTCTTTGTCGTTCAGATGTATCAGGATGGATTGCCTGATGGCTCGCCGATACGCCCGGTCGAGGCGACGACCGCGGCGATCGCGATCAGGTATATCACCAGTGAGGATTTGATCGAGAAGGGGCCGCTGCGCTTGATCCGCGCCGAGGTCTGGCCGACGGACAACCCGAAGCAGCGCTGGCGCTTCTTCCTGCGCAACTGACCTGTCATTCCCGCGCGAGCCCGTCCCACCATGCTGCGCCGCATCGCCTTCAAGCTGATCTCCGTTCCCGCCGTGGCGATCTTTCTCGGCCTTGCCATTCTTGGCTGGGGCGGTGTCGATGCTTTCTTCGCGCATCCGCCGCTGGTCGTGCTCTTCATCGTCACCGTGCTGCTGACCGTTGCTGCCTTCTTCACCGAGGGCAATATCAGTTCCGGCGAGCGTGAGGATCGCGGCAATCGCTGGGTCATCTACACATTGCTGGTAGTAGGGCTGCTGGCCGCTTGGTTGCCGGCCTATACCGATCGCATGGAGATCTGGACCATCGGTGACGAGAGGACGCGCTGGATCGGCGTGGTGCTCTATGCGGCGGGCGGCGTGCTCAGGCTATGGCCGGTCTTCGTGCTGGGCCGGCGTTTCAGCGGGCTGGTCGCCATCCAGACCGATCACCAGCTGGTCACCGACGGCATCTACGGCGCCATTCGCCATCCCAGCTATCTCGGCCTCATCGTCAACATGCTGGGTTGGGCGCTGGCGTTCCGCTCCCTGGCCGGCATCCTGCTGGCCCTGCTGGCGACCATCGTGGTGATCGGCCGCATCACTGCGGAAGAGAAATTGCTGGCCCGGCAGTTCGGCGCTCCATACGACGCCTATCGCCAGCGCACGTCGCGGCTCATTCCCGGCATCTACTGACCCGTTGTCTATTGTTGCGCTGAAGTGGCGGTCTCGTCCTCGGGCAGCGCCTCGGTCTCCTGCGCCAGATGCCGCGCGAGATCCGGCAAAGCGAGCTTTGACAATTTGGCATGGGCCCGGCTCCAGGCCGGCACGGCCGCTTCCAGCTTGCGGGCACCCTTCTCGGTGAGCCAGACGGCGCGGCGGCGGAGATCGTTCTCGATGGTGACGATCTCGACCAGCTCCTCCTTCTCCAACTGGCGCAGATTGCGCGACAGGGTGGAAGGATCGAGGTCGCAGCGCTGGGCGAGCGCCCCCAAGGTATCGTCACTGGCCGCCGCGATCTGCCCCATCAACGCGAATTGTGCCAGAGAGAGGCCGGTCTCGGCCATCTCGCGGTCGATGAACTGGCCGATGCGGCGGGCGGCGAGGCGACTGTTCCAGCCGGCACAGCTGTCGATGATCTTCCTCGCGGCAGTCTGCAGATTCTTTTGCCTGGCCATCTTGTCCGCTTGTTTTGGCGTCCTATTTACTTGTATATACAATAATTGTAGATACAAGTAAATTCCGATCGGCGGCAGGACAGGTTCGCGGCGGG
>DATMUQ010000129.1:0-3931 GCA_035563795.1 Terriglobales bacterium
GGCGATGCGATCTCCTGCCGGTGCGTGTCACGGCAAGTTCACGTTGGCTGCAACCGGGCTTTGGTGGCGCTGGGACTTTCCTGTCGGATCAGGTGGTTAATATATCGGTCGCGCGTCCCCGCCGTCGTGTCGCCGCGATCGCGATAAATGTCGCCGCGGGACCTTGATGCCGGGGCAAGCTGTTAATCGAATCGGTTGAATCAATACGACGGAATGCCTTGTTGCGTTTTTGACATTGGATACCCTTTTACCTATAGTTCGTGTGGAGTCAGCCGACACTGCTGACATCACCGGGGACGTCAATCGCTATACCGGTTAACAGGAAAAGACAGTCGTCGGCGTGCGTACGGGGATGCCCGGGCTTGGCCACGAGGGATAAAAAGCGAGGAGCCAAATGAAAATTTTGAAATTGCTGGGGGTGATCGGTGCGATGGCCGTACTGAGCGCCTGCACCACCGATATCCAAAAGATCCGCACTACTGAACCGAGCGGCGGTACGCCCTTCACCCAGGCTCTGACCAAGGAATACCGTGATCTCTCGGTCTTCGAAGCCGATCAGATGTATGACTGGCGCGATGCCGGTTGGTATGCGCGTCGCGGTCTTGCTTCTGCGCGTGGCGAACTGGTGCTGCCGCAGGATCCGGCCGAACGCGATTTGCCGCTCGATACCCTGCCGCAGATCAATGACACCCGCGCCCGCCTGCTGAAGGCGCTCGATGGTGGCGCCCGCGATGCGAAGCCGCAGGTTGCGGCCCGCGCCCAGGCCCGTTTCGACTGCTGGCTCGAACAGCAGGAAGAGAACTTCCAGAACGACCACATCTCTGCTTGCCGCGATGAGCTGATGGCCGCGCTGAACGAACTTGAAGCCAAGCCGGCGGCCCCGGCTGCGGCGACGGTTGCGCCGTCGACCTACCTCGTGCTGTTCGACTTCGACAAGTCGAACATCAACGCGGCGGCTGACGCTGTCATCAAGCAGGTCGTTGCCGACTACAACGCCAACAAGGCGACGGCGATCTCGGTCACCGGTCACACCGACCGCGCTGGTACCGCCGACTACAACATGAAGCTGTCGGAACGCCGCGCTGACTCGGTCCGCGCTGCTCTGATCGCCGCTGGTATCCCGGCCGAAGCCATCACCACCGCTTGGAAGGGTGAGAGCGAGCCGGCAGTGCCGACGGCTGATGGTGTCCGCGAGCAGGCTAACCGCCGCGCCGAGATCATCATCCAGTAAGCGTTCTGTCCTAGAACTCTCTAGGCAGCAAAAAGGGACGGCGCCGATATCCATCGGCGCCGTTTCCTTTTGCGGCACCTGCTTTTTGCCGGTGCTTTCCCCCCGTCATGCCGGCCGGCGTAAAGCTTGGCGCTCCGGGCGAAAGTCGTTAAACTCGCAGAAAATATCACTGCGGGCGGGATCGGTGGCGATCACGGCCGATCTTTACCCGCCATACCCGGTGCGCAATCATTGGCCGTCAGTCAGACCTGCCGGGTTTCGCCGCTGACAGCGCCCCGGCTCGTCGTCATGCTGAGGAATTCGCGAGATGTATAAGCAGACAACCCGATCGATCACGATAACGGTGATGCCGACCTATCTCGACGATCAGTCGACGCCGGATGAATCGCATTATGTCTGGAAGTATCATGTGCGGATCGAGAATGGCGGCGGCGAGACGGTGCAATTGCGCAACCGCTATTGGCGCATCACCGATTCCTTGGGACGGGTCCAGGAAGTGCGCGGCCCCGGCGTCGTCGGCGAGCAGCCGGTCTTGCGGCCCGGCGAGACCTTCGAATATACCTCCGGCACGCCGTTGCAGACGCCTTCGGGCATCATGGTCGGCTCCTATCAGATGGAGACGCCGGCGGGCGAGATCTTCGATGTCGGCGTTCCGGCCTTTTCACTGGACAGCCCATATCAGCCGATCAAGCTCAATTGACATGCCCTGGCCGGCCGGTCGAGAACAGGCGATAGGATGGCAGGCCATCGGATCGGCCTGATCAAAGCCGGACCGCGCAACAGGGCCGATAAATGTAAGAAGCAGCGCTGACTGCCTCAGGAAGGAAGATCGTGGCAACAAAGAAGGAAGAGGCGGCGCAATCAACGCGGCGCAAAGTCGCCATGCCGCAGCGAAGCAAGCACGCCGCCAGCAAGACCGCCGGCAAGGGACCGAAGGTAACGCAGCAGCAGGCGGAAGAGGCCGTGCGGACCCTGATCCGCTGGGCCGGTGACGATCCCGAGCGCGAGGGTCTTCTTGGCACGCCGGACCGTGTTGCCCGCGCCTATCGCGAATTCTTTGCCGGCTATGCGACGGATCCGGCCAGCATTCTCAAGCGCACCTTCGAAGAGACCGATGGCTATGACGAGATGATCGTCTTGCGCGACATGCGCTTCGAGAGCCATTGCGAGCATCACCTGGCACCGATCATCGGCCGCGCCCATATCGCCTATCTGCCGCGCAACCGCGTGGTCGGCATCAGCAAGCTCGCGCGCCTGCTTGATGTCTATGCCAAGCGCCTGCAGATCCAGGAGAAGATGACGGCGCAGATCGCCAATACCTTGAACGAGGTGTTGCAGCCGCGCGGCGTTGCAGTGGTGATCGATGCCAGTCACCAATGCATGACAACGCGCGGCGTGCACAAGCCGGGCACCTCGATGGTGACCAGCCGCATGCTGGGCGCCTTCCGCACCGACCCCTCGACCCGGCGTGAATTCCTCGCCATCATCGGCCTGCCACCCTCGACCCTCGGTTCAAGTTCGTAAGAGTGTCGAGTTCGTAAAGGCGTCGTGAGAGCTATCAGCTGAATATCGAAAAGGTGAGATCATGGCGGCTGTTGCCGAAATGCTGGCGAAACTGATTTCCTTCGATACCGTGTCGTCGCGCAGCAATCTCGGTCTCATCCATTTCATCCGCGATCTGCTGACGGAGCAGGGCATCTCGGCGCGCGTGATGGCCGCACCTGATGGCCAGCCCAAGGCTAATCTCTGGGCGACTATCGGTCCCGACAAGCCGGGCGGCATCGTGCTCTCCGGCCATACCGATGTGGTGCCGGTCGAAGGCCAGCCCTGGTCGGCTGATCCCTTCACCCTGCGCGATGGCGGCGACCGCTATTTCGGCCGCGGCACCTGCGACATGAAGGGCTTCATCGCGCTTTGCCTGGCGCTGCTGCCGGAAATGAAGAAACAGCCGCTGCAGACGCCGATCCATTTCGCTTTTTCCTATGATGAGGAACTCGGCTGCCTCGGTGCACCCAATCTCGTCGCCGAGATCGGCAAGCAATTGCCGCAACCGCGCATCGCCATCATCGGCGAGCCGACCGAGATGAAGCTCGGCACACGCCATAAGGGCTGCTACGGCTTTGCCACCAAGGTGACCGGCAAGGATGGCCATTCCAGCCAGACCCATCGCGGCGTCAATGCCATCGCCGCCGCCAGCGAGATCGCCCAGAAGCTGCTGGCGATCGGCGAGGATCTGCGGGTCAGCGGCCCGCATGACCACAGCTTCGATCCGCCTTATTGCACGCTCAATCTCGGTTCCATCCATGGTGGCACGGCGGTCAATATCATCGCCCGTGAATGCACCCTGGAATGGGACTTCCGCCCGGTGCCCGGCGGCACGGTGGAGATGGCGTTGGAGCCGCTGCAGAAATTCATCGACGGTGATCTGCTGCCGCGTCTGAAGGCGCGTGCCGCCGAGGCCGATGTCAGCACCATGGAAGATTGTGGCGTGCCACCCTTGATCGAAGAAAAAGACGGTGCGGCCGAAGCCCTGGTGAAGCTGCTGAGCGGCGCCAATGACACCTATGGCATGGCCTTCGCCACCGAAGCCGGGCAGTTCCAGCAGGCCGGCCTCTCCGCCATCGTCTGCGGCCCCGGCTCGATCACGCAGGCGCATAAGCCGGACGAATTCATCCTGAAAAGCGAGCTGGTTGCCGGCGA
>DATMUQ010000130.1:0-4298 GCA_035563795.1 Terriglobales bacterium
CGGTCTGGGTACCTCCTTCACCTTCTAAGCTGGATCAACAGATCCAGCCTCGAGAAGAGGGATTGGAAAGGGAGCGGGACGCCGCTCCCTTTCTTTTTTTGCCGGCATCGCAGCGGACGACGTCTCAATCTATCCGCAGATTCCTGCAGCGAAGCTGAGTTGCGCCCGCAACCGCTCTGGTGGATGATGGCGGCCCTTCAATCAGATCCAAGTTTCGTCCGTGAGCATCGCCGATAATCTCGCCGACATCCGCCGGCGCATCACCACTGCCGCACAAGACTGGCAACGTGATCCAGCCGAGGTCGCGCTGGTGGCCGTGTCGAAGACCCATCCGGCGGAAGCCGTTCTCGAAGCGATCGCCGCGGGCCAGCATGTCTTCGGCGAAAACCGCGTCCAGGAAGCGGCGGGCAAATTCCCGGCATTGCGCCAGGCCCATGCGCTGGAGTTGCACCTGATCGGCCCTTTGCAGACCAACAAGGTCAAGGAAGCGGTGGCGCTTTTCGACGTGATCCAGACGGTCGACCGGGCGAAGCTCGCCGATGCCTTGGCAGCGGAATATCGCAAGCAACAGCGTTTTCTGCCGTGCTACATCCAGATCAATACCGGCGAAGAGCCGCAAAAGGCAGGCATTGCGCCAGCCGAGGCCGACGGCTTCATCCGTTATTGCCGCGAAGATCTTGGTTTGCCGGTCAAGGGCCTGATGTGCATTCCGCCGAATGATCAGCATCCGGCACCGCATTTCGCCCTATTGCGCGAAATCGCCCGGCGCCACCATCTGCCCGGCCTCAGCATGGGCATGAGCGGCGATTACGAGCTTGCCATCCAGTTCGGCGCGACGGCGGTGCGTGTCGGTACCGCGGTGTTCGGCAGCCGACCCTATCCTGTTGCCGCTCAGCCGGAAGGCGACAAGTAACCGACCGCTGTCGACCCGATCGCAGAACGTTTTTCGGTGAAGAGCGCAGCGCGCCGGTCGAGCCGTGGCGCGGCTGCGTTACCCTGCGGCCGGAGCTGTCTCGTCGAGGCGGATCGACACGTGGTCAGCCGGCGTCAACCGCGACAGGATCTCCAGCAGATCGGCCTTGTTGAAGGCGACACAGCCTGCGGTCGGGTCACCATCCGGGCTGGCGACATGGAGAAACACAGCGCTCCCCATATGCGGCACAACCGGTGAATCGTTGTGGCCGATCACCACGACCAGATCGTAGAGCGAATCCGTCCGCCACATTTCTTCATGGCTGGCGGCAAAGGGCAGGGTAACGCCGCGGTTGTAATCGGGTGAGGTGGGTTCATCGCACCAGCCATCCGCTTCTGTCAAAGCCCGGTGTGGGACGGAAGTCTGTGGCGCCGGGCCGCGATCCGGCCGATAGAAGACTTGGCGCAAGGGAAAGCGTCCGACTGGTGTTGCGCCATCGCCCTCGCGTTTATCCCGCGCGATGCCGGAGCGGCCGAGCCGGCAGACATAGGAGCGTTCGCCGAGCATTGCCCGGCCTTCGATCGCACCAGAACGGCCTTCGACAATCAGATCCATTGCTTCCCTTTCACCCTGCGGCGCTTCTCGCACAGCGGTGACGTCACCATACGCTTCGCGTGCGATCTGCCGATATATCGATATGCCGTGGCATCAGCATAATCAAGCAGTGGCATCGTCGGGTTGCGCGCGGTTGGACCTGCGGGTGGGATCGTCCGGCAGCGCGGAAGCTCGGATCGCGGCGCAAACTATCCGCAATGCTGAGGGCCGTATCGATGTCGTGAAATCGTTTCGGCTGCCGCTATTTGTTGTCATGCAGGCGCGGCTGCGCCTGGTCGGGTGCGACCTCAGCCACCTGCTGTTCGCTGGCGCTGTTGGCGGCAGTCCCGCCGGCCTGGGCGAGATTGCTCGCGGTGTCGGTCTTATCGCCGCCGGTGACCATGGCGATGACAGTCTCACCGATATCCTTGCCGGTGGTCGAGCGAACGGCGAGATCGGCAACCGCTGTCATGGTGCTGAACGGCCCGAAGGGTATGGCGCCGAGCAGCTCGGCAGCACCACTCGGCTGGTCGCCGGTGAAGTGACGAT
The DNA here is from genome assembly GCA_035563795.1 of Terriglobales bacterium. Taxonomy (GTDB): domain Bacteria; phylum Pseudomonadota; class Alphaproteobacteria; order Dongiales; family Dongiaceae; genus Dongia_B. The sequence continues at coordinate 2,057 of DATMUQ010000130.1, forward strand.
AAGCGATAATGACCAGCGGGATATGTTGCAGCGGATTGACCAGGTCCAGCAGATCCTTCCAGCCCAGTTTGCCGTCGGGGCCGAAGAACAGCTTGTTGGATTCCGGATTATCGACCAGGCGCCACTTGATGCCCTTCTCGACATATTCCTTGCGGGTGTCGCGATCGGGGGCCTGGTTCAGCACCAGCACCCCGTTCTTGTCGAAGCTGCCGATCGGCGTGCCGTCCTCGGCGGTCGGCGTGTTGGCATTGCCGGCGGTTGGTGCGGCGCTGGCGCTTTGTGTCGGCGGCTGTGCTCCGTCAGGTGGGATCGCCGCGTCACTCATGGTCAGGGTATCGACGCCGCCGGTCGGCGGGGCCGAGGTAGGCTGGGCACTTGTTGCGGTCGCAGCTGCCGCCATTGCCGGGGCCGGCGTTGGCATCGCCCCGGTCGGCATGGAGGCCGTGGGCATCTGCCCAGTCGGCAGCGAGACGGTGGGCGGGAGGGCGCCGGCGGCCATGGCGCTGCTGCCGGGCAAGGTGGCGCCGCCGGTCAGCGCGGCAAATTGTGCCGGTGTCAGGTTCTGGATTCCGCCCCCGACACCCGCCGCGGCATTGCCGCCCTGCATGGAAAGGGCATCGGCGGAAGCCGGCTGCAGCCCCTGGGCGGCTAAAGCGGCGTTCGGGGTCAGCGGCAGCAAGCCGGTCGAAGGAGCGGCCGGCAAGGGGGAGGTTGCCACGCCGCTGGCACCCGGGGCCCCGGTTTGGGCGGCCGCCAACATCGCTTTGAACTGCGTCTGGTCGATTGAACCCGGGCGCAACAGCCCACCAGCTATTGTGCCGTTATTGGCGATGCTACCCGTATTTGTGGTCGAGGCGGTGGAACCGGCGGGATAGGAAGAGAGCGCCGTATCGGCACCCCGCTGCCGTAAGGTGGTCGCCGCCGTGCCGGCGCCTCGGCTTGTCGACCAGTCGTGAACGCGCACGTCCCCGGCACCCTGGAAACGCATACCATGCGTCGGCAGGAAGGCCTGCGAGATCGAATTGCTATTGCTGTAGAGGCTGCTCACGTACCGACTCTCCAGACGGGTCGAGACGGTTAACGCAAGCGGCGTGCCAAGCCTTGGATATTGTTTTGCAGGGACTGATCTGCCGGCTGATAGCCGTCCGATGCCGCCGCCTGGCACCGTCCCAGCGGGACCTCAGAACATATGGCCGAAGCGGGCTGCCTTGGTGGAGAGATAGCGGGCATTGTGGTCGTTGGACGGGAAGGCATGGGTCACCCGCTCGACCACGCCGATGCCGCAATGTTCCAGGCCACGGACCTTTTCCGGGTTGTTGGTCAGCAGGCGGACCGACTGGATGCCGAGCTGGCGCAGCATTTCCGCCGCCGGCTGGTAGACCCGCTCATCGGCGCCAAAACCGAGCTGTAGGTTGGCGTCCAGTGTATCGGCGCCGGCATCCTGCAGGCGATAGGCCCGGAGCTTGTTGATCAGGCCGATGCCGCGACCTTCCTGCGCCAGGTACAGCAGAACACCGCTGCCGCTCTTGGCGATCTGCTCGATGGCGCCGCGCAGCTGGTCGCCGCAATCGCAGCGCAGGGAGCCGAGGAGATCGCCGGTGAAGCATTCGGAATGCAGGCGGATCAGTACCGGCTGTTCGGTATCGATGGTGCCGATAACGATGGCGAGATGCTCCTTGCCGCCATCGGCCGGGCGAAAGGCGATGATCTCGGTTGCCTCGGCCGCTTCCAGCGGCACCCGCGCCGATCCCACCCGGCGCAGCTCGCTGGCGAGCTGGCGGCGATGGGCGGCGAGATCGCCGCAAGCAAGGGTGAAGGGAGCGGCCACCCAATAGGCAACGGCCTCGGGCGGGATCTTTGCCACCACCATGGCCGGCAGCAGGCGCGCGGTCTTGGCAAGATCAATGGCGCCCTGCTGCAGGTTCTGCGGCAGTCCGGCGGTACAGGCGGCATCGAGCGCGATGCCACTGACGGCCTTGTCCTTGGCCGTCTTGTCCTTGCCCCCGGTCGCGAGCGCGCTGTCGCTGGTCGGGTCCGCCAGATGATGGATGATGGTGGTCTTCAGCGCCTGGGCACTGAGATTGGCGGTCATCTGGCAGACACAGATGCCGGCATTGCCGGCAGCCGGGGTGAGGCCGAGCCGCGTCGCCCGCTCCGCGGTCAGGAGCACACGGATCTCGCTTTCGCCGGCGGCCGAGCCCAGCCAGGCCAGTTGCGCCTCGTCCAGGGTCTCAGCGGCGAT
>DATMUQ010000131.1:0-5654 GCA_035563795.1 Terriglobales bacterium
CCATCGTTGGGCGCCGACGCTCTTTACCGCCGGCAATGGCCATGCCGGCAAAGGGGCGCCCGATACTTTGGGCGTGGTCGATGCCATGTTCGCGCGTGGCGAGCTCGACCATGCGCTGCCGTCAAGGCGCCGCGCCTTCCGCGTCCTGGCAACCTGGCTGCCGATCTGGCTCGGCCCCGTGCTGCTGCTCTGGCTGATAACGGGACCGTCCAGCATCTGGACGCAGATGGGGACCTTCTTCAGCGGCATGGCCGTCGTCACCTTCGGCGGCGCCTATGCCGTGCTGGCTTATGTGGCCCAGGCCGTGGTGACCGGCTTCGGCTGGCTGCAACCCGGCAACATGATCGACGGTCTCGGCCTCGCCGAGACGACACCGGGGCCGCTCATCATGGTGCTGCAATTCGTCGGCTTCGTCGCCGCCTATCGCCATGCCGGCGGCCTCGATCCGCTGCTCGCCGGCATCCTCGGCGCTGCCTTGACCACCTGGGTCACCTTCGCCCCCTGCTTCCTGTGGATCTTCCTCGGCGGTCCCTATGTCGAAGCGTTGCGCGGCAACAAGGCGATCTCGGCGGCGCTCTCCGCCATCACCGCGGCGGTGGTCGGCGTCATCATGAATCTCGCCCTCTGGTTCGCATTGCATGTGATCTTCCGCGAGGTCGGGCGCGTCGGCATCGCCGGCATCGGCCCTGATCTGCCGAGCCTCGGCTCGATCGACTGGCGCGCCGCGCTGCTCGCAGCTGCCGCGATGATCGCCATGCTGCGCTTCAAAATCGGCATGATGCCGACCCTGGCGACTTGCGCCCTGGCCGGCATCGCCCTGCTGCAACTAACCGGCGCGTGACAGCAGGTCCTGCAGCACCGTATCAAGGCCGACCTTGCCTTTGACAGTGCCGGCGGGGCCGCCTTCAAAATCGATCCAGCCTTCGTTGAAACCGTCCAGCATCTGGATGCGGGGCAGCGGGTCGTTCATGCCCTGGCCCTTGAAGAGCGCGCCCCAGGTTTCGCGCGGCACCGCCTCGGCCCGCACCGGGCGCCCAAGCACCCTGGCGAGGCCGGCGGCAAGATCATTGGGTGCCATGCGCACGGGACCTTCCAGCTCGACCACGCGCTTGCCCTGCCAGGTCTCGGTCAGCAGCTCCGCCGCGACCCGGCCAACATCGGCTGTCGCCACCATCGGGATCTTGCGATCGAGCGGCTGCAGGAAGCTCGGGATCGTCCCCGTGTCGCGTGCCGGGCCGATATCCCAGAGCGTGTTCTCCAGAAACCAGCCCGACCGCAGAAAGGCGATCGGCAGCGGCAGGCTGCCGAGTTTCTCTTCCAGCAGCGAGAGCTGGCTCAAGAGATTGGGCTGCGCTGCCTGGGCGCCGATGGTCGAAAGACAGACCACCTTCTGGGGACGCGCCGACATCAGCGCCGCCTGCAAAGCGGCGATGACGGCCCGGGATTCCGGGAAGCCCGGCTGCGGGTCGAAGACCGGCGGCAACAGGATGAACACACCTTCCGCACCGCTGAAAGCCTTGGTGAGGGCTGCCGCGTCATCCATCGCCGCGAGGGCGATCTCGCAGCCTTGCGCCGCCCAGGGTACGGCTTTCTTCTCGTCACGCATGACGGCGCGAACGGAATAACCTGCGGCCAGCAGGGCGCGCGCAAGAGCGCCGCCCACCTGACCGGTGATACCGGTGATGGCGTACATCTTCGTCTCCAGTGATGTCAGTTCATTGAGGGGCCGAGGGGGAATACGGCCGGCCCCCGCCGTGTAAAGGTCAGCCGGCGGGCTTATCGACCGGTTTGTCCCAGGCCGGTGCGAAGCCTGGATTGACGAAACGCTGGTCCTTCGGCAGGCCGGCAATCATCCGGCGATCGGCATCGTCGAGATTGATTTTCCAGGCGTCGAGATTGGCTTGCTGGCCCTCGCGCCGGGACGATTTCGGGATCGCCGCAACGCCCTCCTGGTCGAGCAGCCATTTCAGCGCCACCTGGGCCGGGGTCGCATGATGCTTATGGGCAATCTCCGCCAGTTGCGGATGCTCGGCGAGACGCCCTTGCGCCAAGGGACAATAAGCGGTCACCGGAATGCCGCGCGGCCGCAGGTAATCGCGCACCGCCGTCTGATCGAGCAGCACGTGATATTCAATCTGGTTGCAGGCAATCGGCGCGCCGATCTGTTCGATCACCTGGCGCAGCAGTGCGACATTGAAATTGCACACGCCGATGGCCCGCACCAGCTTCTGCTCCTTGAGGCGGCCGAGGGTCTCGAAGATCGACGGCAGATCCATGCGGGGCGCCGGCCAATGCACGAGATAGAGATCGATGTAATCGAGCCGCAATTTCTTCAGGCTGGCATCGAAGGAACGGCGGATCGCGTCGGGCGCCAGGTTCTCGTTCCAGACCTTGGTGGTGACATGCAGTTCCCGATGCGGCACGCCGGCGGCGGCAATCGCGGCTCCCACCGCTTCCTCGTTGCCATACATTTCGGCGGTATCGATATGACGGTAGCCAAGTGCCAGCGCAGTCTCGACGGCGGCCCGGCAGGGATCACCCTGCAGGCGATAGGTGCCAAGACCAAGCTTCGGCAAGTCGATCCCTTGGATCTGGATCTTCTGGGGCTGGCTTGTCGTTTCCATTTGCGCCATAGCGGTCTCCTCGCCTGCTTTCCGGTAGTCTCTTGGTTCCGGCTGCTTTTGTATATGCGACACGCCACCATTGACTGAAGTGCGATTTGATCACATCATTAGTGACATTCAGTCAATTATCCAGCTGCCAGCAGCCCCGAAAAGACGCCGGGGAGGCCCCGATGTTCCGTCAGATTCCACGAGATGGATCCCGCCATGACCTTCGATAGCCGCCTGGTTGCCAATGTTGGGGTGCTTGCCGCCATCGTCGAAGGCGGCAGCTTCGCCCGTGCGGCCGAGGCGCTCGGCCTCTCGCCCTCGGGCGTCAGCCGTTCGGTCGCAAGACTGGAAGCGCGGGTCGGCGTGCGGCTGCTCGACCGCACCACCCGCTCGGTAACGCTGACCGATGAAGGAAGGCGGCTCTATAGCGAGATCGGTCCGCTTCTGAGCGGCATCGAGGATGCCTTCACCCAGACCGCCAGCAGCTCGACCGTGGTGCGCGGCCGGCTCCGGGTCAATGTCGATCCCTTCTTTTCGCGGCTGATGCTCTCGGCCCATATCGGCCACTTCCTCGAGCGTTATCCCGAGATCTCGCTCGACCTCATCACCCGCGATCAGCTGGGCGATCTGGTGGCGGAAGGCTTCGACATCGCCGTGCGCTTCGGCGAGCCGCCGGTCTCGTCACTGGTCGCCCGCAAGCTGATGGATACCAGCACCATCTGTGTCGCGTCACCGGCCTATCTCAAGAAGCATGGGCGCCCGGAGAAGCCAGCCGATCTCTCGCAGCATATCTGCATCCAGACGCGCAATTCGCTGACCGGCCAGCCGATCGAGGATTGGGAGTTCCGACGCGGCCGCCAGACGGTAACGGTGAAGACCACCAGCCGGCTGCTGGTGAACGAGGTCGGCACCATGCTCGGCGCCTGCCTCTCCGGCTTCGGCATCTGCCGCATCAAGGCGATCGGCGTGCAGGATCTCGTGGAAAGCGGCGCGCTGATCGATCTCTTCCCCGACTGGCCCACCGAGGCCTATCCGATCCACGCCCTCTATCCCTCGTGCCATCTGCCGGCCGCGAAAGTGCGCGCCTTCATCGATTTCGTGCAGGAAGTGCTGCAGGCACAGGGTGCGAATATCGCCGCCGTCGCCAAGGTTGCGGGGTTTTAGCGGCGGGACTTTGTTGCCAAGATTGCCGGTCCTCTCAAAATATCTGTGGCATCGAGCGACTGCCCCCTCACCCTGTCCCTCTCCCGCGAGGGGAGAGGGAACGCTGATGTTTGCAATCATTTAGCCGGCTGCAGATCCGTCACTTTCTGCGACACATCGCTATCGGATAGAGAGCGGTCGCAGATGCGAATAGAGATTTTAGACTGTGGTTCGGAACGGCGTGCCAGCGTCCCCTTGTAACTTGGCTGAGGAGTCCTCTGGTAAGCTGAGCGCTGCGGTGGCAGGCAAGAGACCGACGTCCCCGAGGGACACCAAGCCCGTGGGAGAGCCTGTGCCCTTGCCTGTCGTTTCATTGAACCCGAACAGTCGCTTGGGCCGCATTGCGAGCCCGCTTGCGCAAGGAAGGGATGCAATGGACGCCACCTATGTCGGGATTGATGTTTCCAAGGATCGACTGGACGTACATGTAGAGCCGAGCGGCGAGATTTTCGCCGTTGGGCGCAATATTGCCGGACAAGCTGACCTAGTCGAACGCTTACGCCTGCTCGCACCAGCCGTGATCGGTATTGAAGCAACGGGTGGGCTTGAAAGTGTCGTGGCAGCGAGCCTGGCTGCTGCCGGTTTACCGGTCGTCGTGGTAAATCCGGCGCAGGTTCGTGCCTTTGCCATCGCCCTTGGCAAGCGGGCCAAGACCGACCCGATCGATGCCGGGGTGATCGCCCGCTTTGTCGCTGCCACCCGGCCACAAATCCGCCCGCTCCCAGATGAAGCCACCCAGCAATTGGCCGATCTGATTGCCCGTCGGCGCCAGATCATCGAGATGATGGTGGCGGAACGCCAGCGCGCTAAGCGGGCTGCTGGCCGCACCAAACGCTCAATTACACGCCTGCTCGCTGCCCTGGAACAAGAACTCAGCGATCTCGATCAGGATATCGATGATAACATCCGCGCCTCACCGGCATGGCGCGACAAGGAAGAACTGCTCAAAAGCGTCCCCGGCATCGGTGACGTTACCGCTCGCACCCTCATTGCCGAGCTACCGGAACTGGGCCAACTCGATCGCCGCCAGATTGCCGCCTTGGCCGGCCTCGCCCCCTGGACCCGGCAATCCGGCAAATGGCACGGCAAGAGCTTCATTGGCGGTGGCCGCGCTGTCGTCCGATCCAGCCTCTTCGTCGCCGCACTGGTGGCAAGCCGGCATAACCAGACCCTCAGGACCTTCCATCAGCGCCTCATTGCTGCCGGCAAACCAAAGATGATTGCCATCATCGCCGTCGCCAGAAAGCTCCTCACCATCCTTAACGCCATCATTCGGGATCAAAAACCATGGCAACCCGCTTGACCACAAAGACAGTTGCTCTCCCCTCGCGGGAGAGGGACAGGGTGAGGGGGGAACTTCAAACTGTGTCTCTAGAGGCGCCTCACAACATCACCGCGCCCTTGCCCCAGCCGAGTTGCTCGTCGAGTGAGCAGGTCAGTGGTGTTTCCACATCACCGGTATGCTTGGTGGTGACGGTCTCGATCAGGGCGATCCAGCATTCCTCTGCCGCCACCGGATTATGCAACACGCCGCGCGGCACCACGTGCAAGGAACCCGCGGGCAGATCGACCACCCGCCCGGCCTCATATTCGATCCTCAGGCGCCCACGCAGCACGAAGAAGAGTTCATCCTCGTCCGCATGGCTGTGCCAGCAGAAGCTGCCGCGCAGTTTCGCCACCTTCACGTACTGGTCGTTCACCCGCGCGACGATGCGCGGCGACCAGTACTCCGTGACCGGTTCGACGGCACGCAGCAAATCGACCTGTTCGGGGAATTGTTCCAGCTTCTTCATCTCGGCCATGACGGATGTCGTCCTTCTGTTCCAGCCAGACCTATTC